>JBBRUE010000149.1:0-10710 GCA_038248085.1 Myxococcales bacterium
CCCCTCTTTTAGAGTTAATGGACATTGTCCGTTAAAGTGTGCCAGGTAAATGTACCTGTCTCCTTTGTATTTGTCAATGTCGAAGGGCTGAACATGGTATAAAATCGGATTTAGCACTGGGTAATTGAGCTCTTCAAGGAGTTCGCGTTGAACCACAGCGACCACAAGGACGCGCCGGTCGCCGGCAACCTCGCCTTCGACTCGCTGCGCCAGCTCAACGACTTCAAGGCGATCGACGAGTACGGCAAGGCGTTCCTCGCGGCGAACCTCCCGGCGGCGTTCAAGGCCGACGTGCAGAAGATCCTCACCCAGACCAAGCGCGAGGCGCTCGGAGAGCTCGCGCTGCAGGGCTCGCAGGCGACCGGCGACGTCATCACCGGCCTGTTGCAGGTGGCCGACGAGAACAAGGGCCAGGAGATCGGCGAGAAGGCCCTCTACGGCGCCTTCGCCGCCGCCCGTGAGAAGCGCGACCTGCGCCGCGAACGGGAGATCGGCGATCGGTTGATCAAGGACTACCCGAAGTCCGAGTACGTCTCGGACGTCATGCTGACGCTCGGGCGCCACGCTGCCGAGGCGGGCCGCTTCCAGGACGCCGCGGCGTACTTCGAACAGATGGGGCGCCAGTTCGCCGGCGACTCGACGGGTCTCGACTCGATGCTCGCCTCGGCGCGCCTGCGCACGGCGATGGGTGACTTCCCCGGCGCCATCAAAGTGCTCGAGACGACGATGGAGCAGGCCGGCGCCCGCAAGGGAGAGGTGCTGGTGCTCCTCGCCCAGACGTACATGAAGATGAAGGCGCCGGCGAAGGGCCGGGCCACCGCGGAGCAGGCGTTGAAGGTCGACAAGACCAACGCCGCCGCCGCCGCGATCGTCGCGGAGGTCGCCGCGGGCAACCCCGGTGAGAAGATCGAGCCGCTGGTGGCGATGATGACCGCCGTCACCAACTCGCAGAACGGCGTGGGCGACGATGCCGCCAAGGGCCTGTGGTACGTGGGCGACATCCTCTACCGGCAGTTCAAGACGATCCCCGCGGACAAGATCGAAGAGAAGGTCGCGGCGCTCCAGCAGCTCCAGGGCGTGTTCCAGCAAGCGGCGTCGATGGGGAGCGCGGAGTGGGCCGTGGCGTCGTTGTGGCGCATCGGTAACGGCCTGCAGCACATCGCCGACACGGTGGAGGCGACCCCGGCCCCCGCGGGCCTCAAGCCGGCGGAGATCGAGCAGTTCCGCGCCGCGGTCAAGGCCCAGGTCGACCCGCTCAAGGCCAACGCCGACACGACGTTCGACACGTGCGTCAGCCGCGCAGAGTCGTTGGAGGTCTTCAGTGCCGCGGCGATCGGCTGCCGCAAGAAGGTGGACGAGGCGTCTTCGCCCCTCAAGGGGCCGCCCGCGGAGCGCGCGATCAACGTCGACGAGTTGCAGAAGAAGGCCGAGACGACGCAGAACGCGGCTGACTTCGAAGCGCTGGGCCTCGCCTACCTGGGTGCCGGCCAGGTGAACAACGCCATCCTCAACCTCAACCGCGCCGTCGAGATCGAAGACACCCGCGCGTCGACGCACTCGGCGCTCGGCTACGCCTTCCTGCTCAACGGCGACCCGGCCGCGGCGCGGGGCGAGTACGGCCGCGCGCTGGAAGCCGACCCGACCTTCGACAAGGCGCGCGCCAACCTCGCGGGCCTCAAGTGCCGCTTCCTCGACGTCGAGGGCGCGAAGCGCGAGAGCGCGGTGGTGAAGGACGCCGCAGCCGCCACCGGGGTGGACGTCGACCCCGAGTGGAGGTCGTGCAAGTGAGTTTCCCGCTGCGGGCAGCACACGCGCTCACCCTCGCCCTCATGGCGCTGGGCCTGGGCGCGTGTGGGGGCGACCCGAAGAAGCCACCGCCGAAGTTCCGGCTCGAGGGCAGCCTCGGTCAGGTGATGGACATCGGCTACGACGAGGCCCGCATTCTCGTCGCGCCGGAAGACGTCTCGCTGTTGTTCGTGCGCATCCGGCCGCTGGGCTCCGACGTGGTGTCCGACGGGGGGACCAGCGAGCCGATGCAGGGCACCACCGAGGACTACCCGCTCAAGGTGGCCTACCGGCTGCTGTCGGGCGAAGGGATCCCCGGGGCAGGCCGGCTCGATCTCGCCTCGGTCGACGACAACGGCGCCACGCGGGGGGTCGCCTCGCGCAACGTGGCGAACGATCCGCGCAACACCCTGCCCCGCATCATCCGCGGCACCCTGCAGTTCGATCGTTCGCTCGATACGGACGCGGTGGTGCACGGCGACTTTCGCGTGACCTTCGAGAACGGCGTCGAGGCGGCCAGCGGCCGCACTGTGTTCTCGATCTCGTACGCAGCCAAGGTTCAATCCACGGTGACACCATGAAGCGTCTGCTCCTCCTGTCTGGCCTCGCGGTGCTCGCTGCCGGGTGCGGTCTCAAGCGGGTGCCCCTCGACGTGCTCGACAAGCTCCCCTACGAGGCAAAGATCGAGCTGCTCGAGGCAGAGAACGATCTCGCCCTGGCGGTCGACCGACTGGACGAGGCGCGGGCCGAGGTCGGCCGGGCGCGCGACCTGATTCGCCGGGGGAAGGACCGCCTGTCCGCCGCGAAGGACGAGGTGAGCGCCGCGAGCGACCAGACCAGCCGGGAGGTCGCCGAGCTCGCCGTGACCGAGGCCGACAAGCGCGTGGAGTGGCTGCGCGCCAAGCAGAAGGTGAACGTGCGCGAAGAGGAGCTGGCCGAGCAGAACTACACCTGCGCCCAGGCCCGCTACGAGGTGTCGCGCCTCACTGCGGCCCGCAAGGCCAAGCTCGAGGGCAGCGAAGAGCTCGACCCGGCGAGGTTCGACGACCAGCTCAAGCGCTGCGAGGCCGACTACGCCGAGCTCAAGGAAAAGACGAAGGAGACCAGCGCCGAGGCCGAGGCCATGCGCGCCGACTGGGACCAGGCGCGTTCCGCGCTCGCCAAGAAGACCTTCGACGCCCGCGCCAGCCCCTTCGTGGAGTGAGTGATGACGCTCGCAATCGCCCTCGCCCTCACGCTCTCGCAGCAGCCCCTCGACCCCGACGCGCTCCGGCGTACCGTCGCGGTTGAGTCGGCCACGGTCGAGCGTGCGCCCGACGACACCGAAGCGCTGTACCGCCTTGGACTGGCGCACCTCTCGCTGGGTGAGCCACGCAAGGCCATCAAGCCGCTCGAGCAGCTGATCAAGACCGACCCCGAGTCGGTCGACGGCAAGCTGCTGTTGGCCCGCGCGTACCGCGGCGCCGGCGACATCGACAAGGCGAAGTCGCTGCTCGACCAGGCGATCCTCCAGCTCCCGGAAGACTCGTCGCTGCGGGCCGAGAGGGGCCAGCTGGCGCGCAACACCGAAGATCTCCCCGGCGCGGTGGCGAACTACCGCAAGGCCGTGGAGCTCTCGCCGGAAGACGCCGATCTCCTCTTCAACCTCGGCGAAGCGCTGCAGGCCAGCCGGAACCTCGAAGACGCGATCGCCATCTACCGGAAGACCATCGTGCTGCGGCCTGACCTGAGCCAGGCGAAGGTGAACCTCGGCAAGGCGCTCGCCGAGAAGGGGCTGTTCGGCGAAGCGAAGGAGGTGCTCTCGTCGGTCAACAAGGAGACGCTGTCCGACGCGGAGGCCCACTACAACCTGGGCGTCATCTACATGCGCGAGGGAGCCGTCGGCCAGGCCACCACCGAGTTCGAGCGCACCCTGGCGATCAACCCGAAGCATGCGCAGGCCTTCAACAACCTCGGCGTCGCGTGGGACGCGCGCGCCGACACCAGGAAGGCCCTCGAGTTCTTCAAGAAGGCGACGGGCGCCGACCCCACCTTCACCGAGGCCTGGTTCAACCAGGGCATGAGCTTCATGAAGCTCAACCAGCAGCAGGCGGCGACCAAGGCCTTCGAGCAGGCGCTCAAGCTCGAGCCCGGCTCGTCGGGGCCCTACGTGCAGCTGGGCGGCCTGTACCTCAAGCAGGGCAAGAAGGACCGCGCGCTCGAGGCCTTCAAGAAGGCGCTCGCCTCGGCCGAAGACGAAGAGAAGAAGGCCAGCGGGTTTCTCCAGCTGCGCAAGCTCAACGACGCGCGGCGCACCTCCGACGCGTACCGGGGCCTGGCGCTCACCTACCTCGCGATGGGAAAGATCGACGAAGCGGTGACGACGTTGAAGAGCGCGGTCGACAAGATGCCCAGGGACGCCTCAGCCCGGCTCGCGCTGGGCGACGCGTACATGGCGCAGAACAACTTCGACGGGGCCATCGAGCAGCTGACCGAGCGCCTCGCCCTCGAGCCCACCACCGACGCGCGGCTCGATCTCGCCCGCGCCTATGCGCGCAAGCACGTGGCGAAGCAGGCAGAGCCGCTCTACCGCGACGTGCTCAAGAGCGAGCCCGACAACCGCACCGCGAAGATGGGGCTGGTCGACCTCTACATCTCGATGGGCCGCTACCCCGACGCGGAGGACCTGCTCAAGGACGCGCTCAAGAAGGACGAGAACGATCTCCAGGCGCTGTCGCGGCTGGGGATTCTCAAGTCGCGCATGGGCCGACCCAACGAGGCGCTCGAGCCGCTGGAGAAGGTCTCGACGCAGAACCCGCTGCTGTTCGACGCACGCGCCGAGTACGCCTTCCTGCTCTTCCGTGGCGATCCGTCGAACGGGGCGCGCTGCGTCGCCACGATGACCGACATCCTCACGTCGGAGCCGCGGCACGTGCTGAGCCTCCACTACCTGGGGGTGTGCCTGTACGCCCAGGGCAACAAGGCCCGCGCCGAGAGCAGCTTCAAGGCTGCCCTCAACGTCGACCCGAAGTTCGCCGGCGCGCAGTTCTCGCTGGGCGAGCTCTACGAGAACGACAACCGGAAGGACGAGGCGAAGAAGGCCTACGAAGCGGCCGCGGCCCTCGACCACCCGGAAGCGCGAGACGCGCTCAAGCGCCTCGCCGCCGCCAAGTAGGCGACTGCCCTGGCCCCCTCCGTCAGGCGTGGCACTGCTTGAACTTGCGGCCGCTCCCGCACGGGCACGAGGCGTTGCGCTCGACCTTGGTGGTCGTCACCACCGGCTTTCCCTGCTCGTAGATCCACCGGCCGTCGCGGCGCACGAAGGTGCTGCGCTCGCGCAGCGCACAGACGCCGCCGCTCTCGAGGTAGCGGGCGATGAACTCCACGACGCCAGCGTCGTCAGCCTCGAGCCCGCGCTCGCGGTCGACGATCTCCAGGGACAGCCACGCCACCGACTTCGCCCAGCGGCCCGTCTCTTCCCAGCTCGTCTCGCGGGTCGGGGCGAGCTGGGTGTCGCGCAGATAGCCCACGTCACCGCGAGTGAAGGCGGTGTAGCGGCTGCGCATGAGGGCCTCGGCGGTCTCGGCGGGGCGGCTCCCCTCGTGGCGGGGGCTGCAGCAGGTGTCCCACGACGGGCCACCGCACGGGCACGCGCTCACCGCCGCACCGCCTCGGGCACGCCGGGTGCGGCGAGCCGGGCCGGCGGCGGGGTGGTGCCGGTGATCAGCCGGGCGCTGCGGCCGAAGGTGAACCACGCCCAGCCCCACTGGATCAGCACCACCAGCCGGTTGCGGAACCCGAGGAGGTACATGATGTGAATGAAGAGCCACGCGCACCAGCCGATGAAGCCGGAGAGCTTCAGCCGGCCGGCCTGCGCGATGCCCGAGGCGCGACCCACCGTGGCCATGATGCCCTTGTCGCGGTACTCGAACGGTGTGGTGGGGTGGCCGATCGCGGCGGCCATGATGTTGTCAGCGGCGTGCTCGCCCTGCTGGATCGCCGCAGGCGCGAGACCCGGCACGGTGGAGCCGTCGGCCTGGGTGAAGCACGCGAGGTCGCCCACCACGTAGGCCGTCGGGGCGCCGGGAATGGAGAGGTCGCGTTGCACCTTCACCCGGCCCGACCGATCGAGTTCGACGCCCAGCGTCTTCGAGAGCGGCGAGGCGGCGACCCCGGCGGCCCACAACACGGTGCGCGCGGGGATGCGCTCAGCCCCGAGCATCACCCCACCCGCCTCGACCCCGGTGACGCGCGTCGAGAGCCGCACCTCGACGCCCAGCTTGTGCAGCGTCTCCAGCGCGTGGGCCGACAGCGACGGGTCGAAGGCGGCGAGCACGCGGTCGCCGGCCTCGATGAGGATGACCTTCGACTGGCGCGGGTCGAAGCGACGGTAGTCGCGCGCGACGGTGAAGCGCGAGAGCTCGGCGATGGCCCCAGCGAGCTCGACGCCGGTGGGCCCGCCCCCGACGATCACGAAGGTGAGGATGGACTCGCGGCGGTGCGCGTCGGGCTCCTTCTCGGCCTCTTCGAACGAGGTCAGGACCCGGCGCCGCATCTCGAGCGCGTCGTCGAGGGTCTTGAGGCCGGGGGCGAAGGGTTCCCACTCGTCGCGGCCGAAGTACGCGTGGCGCACGCCGGTCGCGAGGACGAGGAAGTCGTAGTCGAGCGCGCCGTCGGCGAGCTGCACCTGGCGCTTCGCGAGGTCGACGCCCACCACGTCGCCCATGCGGACTTCGACGTTCGACTGCGAGGCGACCAGGGAGCGGATGGGCGTGGCGATGTCACCGGGCGAGAGCCCGGCGGTGGCCACCTGGTACAGCAGCGGCTGGAACAGGTGGTAGTTCTGCCGATCGACGAGGGTGACCTTCACGTTGGCGCGGCTGAAGCGACGCGCGGCGTAGAGACCGCCGAAGCCGCCTCCGACGATGACGACCCGGGGAATCATGGGCGGAAGATAGCGGTGCGGGGGCGCACGCACCCGTCGATCTGCCCCTCTCCCCCTCTCGGGGGCGAGGGCGATTCAGTCATGGAGACAAGGTCATTTCGCCGTGAGCACCGGCGCGGACGGCCTCGAGGTCCATCTGCATCGGCACGAGCTCGCCGGTCTTCCACGCCTCGTACTGATCACCGTAGTGCGGAGAGAGCGGCCAGCCGCTGGCGCCGGTATCGACGACCCACCATCCGCGCTTCGGGTCGGCGAGATCGACCACCGAGCGCAACACCGGCCCGGCGACCACCTTGAACGGCGCCTTCTCGTTGCCGAGATCGAAGTGCGTCTTCCAGATCGTGTCGAGTTCCCCCGCGGCCTCCATCTTCGGGAGGTTCACCAGCCCGTCGAGCACGGAGCGGCTCCCGAAGGCGTGCATCGGCCGGTGCCAGTGCAGGGTGCCCCAGCGCCAGGCCTTGACGTCGGGGCCCAGGGCGGTGACGGCCTGCTCCAGCGCCGCCCGCACCACGTCGCGCCGGGTCTCGACGACGGGCGTTCGGCGATCGTCCCACACCGGGTGATCGTCGCGCTCGAACCAGAGGTCGGAGGTGTTGGTGGAGTAGCGCTGGCCGAGGAAGAACTTCACCGCGGGCGCGGCGAGTTCGTCCTCGATCGCCGCCACCACTGCGTGCTGGTAGGTGGTGAAGAACACCGCGGCCTCGGGTCGATCGCTCTTGGCGTCGAAGTCCCAGCCGCGCAGCAGCTCGAGCGCGGCCTTCGCGTTGGGCGACAGGCCAGCGCCATCACCGAGCGACTCGAGCATGCGCGGCACCACCGTCTGGGCGCGCAGCGAATACGTGTCGACGAGCATGCGCTTGAAGCTCGCGAGGTCGTGCTTCGGCGTGGCCTTCGCGAGCTGCACGATGCGCTCGACGCGGAACCGGGGAGCGGAGTCGACCTGGATGCGCTCGAAGTCCGGGCTGGCCGGGTCAGCCATCAGGTTGTTGGCGTGCGCGACCACGCCGTCGGGGGGATCGATGACGTGGGGCATGCGCGGCCCGCTGGCGAAGGTCTGCCAGTCGTACTTCGCCACCCAGCCAGGAACGGGAAAGGTGCCGCGGTGAAAGGGGCGCACCGGCACCTCGCCCGAGGGGAACGAGGCGATGTGACCGGCGGCGTCGCCGACCGTCCAGGTGTTCCAGGTCGAGGGCAGCTTGGCGACGATGCGGCCGACGTCTTCCACCGAGGTGGCCTGGTCGAGTTCGAGGATCACGGCGAACGAGCGCTCGACGCCTTCGACCCGCCAACGGATGGCGACGAGGGGCGACCCGGGGGGAAACAGCTCGGGGTGGAGGTCGTTGTAGAGCGGCCCGTTGCACGTCTCGCGCAGCGGGAGCTTCTTCTCGAGGAAGTCGCTCCCCTCGCGCACGCGGACGATCTCCTCACGGGTGGTGAGCGCGCAGTCACCACCCTCGTGGATCACGAAGCCCGGCCGCTTCGGGTCTTCGCGCTCGATGACGAGATCGACCACGTCGGTCATCGTCGAGGTCATGCCCCACGCGACCTTGTCGTTGTGGCCGCCGAGCACCCAGGGGAAGCCCGGCACGGTGACCCCGATGACGTCGAGGCCCGGCGCCTTGAGGTGGAGCTGCACGAGGAGGCCGGGCACGAGGTGCGAGAGGTGGGGATCGTTGGCGACCATCGGCTTGCCGCTCACGGTGCGGTCGCCGCTCACCGCCCACGAGTTGGAAGCCCCGGCGACCGGCAGCACGTCGATGGTGGCCCGCCCCGCGAGCTTCGGGTCGACCGCCGCCAGCTTCATCGGGAAGAGCCCATCGAGTTCGGCGACCACGCTGGGCGGGAGCGGCAACGGGGCACCGGTGGTGGCCACGGTGCGCCCGCCCGCGAGGGGCTCGGCCGGGTAGATCGCGTTCATCCGCTCGACGCCGACCGACATCGCGAGGAGCAGCCGCGTGGCCTCCTGCTGGTAGTTGTGGGTGATGCTCCACACGTTGAGCAAGCCGACCGCGAGGCAGTCTTCGGGCTGCCATGGCTCGGGCTCGATGCCGACGAGGCGGTACTCGAGCGGCTTCCACTTCGCGACGGCGGCGTTCACCCCCTCCGAGAAGGCCAGGGCCAGCGCCTTCTGATCGGGCGCGAGCTGCCGGTAGCTCTTCGTCGCGCGGGCCTCGATGCGCCAGCCGCGCATGGCCTTGTCGTATTCGACGGTGGTGGCGGCGGCGAGCGGCTGCTCACCGACGATCTCCGACACGCGGCCGCGGGCGAGGCGGCGCATGAGATCCATCTGGAAGAAGCGCGCACGGCCCTGCACGAAGCCCGAGGCGCGGGCGAGGTCGGTGAGGTTCTGCGCCTCGACGTGGGGCACGCCCTGCGCGTCGAAGAGCACGGTGACCGGCGCGGTGAGCCCCTTGAGCGAGAGCGTCTGTTTCGCGCCGTCGTCGGGGAAATCGGGCGCGAGCTTGTAGCCGAGCAGCGACGTCGCCGCGCAGCCGGGCAGCAGCGCGAGCAGAACCAGGAACTTCTTCATGTCGGTCACCAGAACTTCGCGACGAGCCGAACGCCCGCCGAGACGACGTTGGCCGGCCGCGTGTAGGCGCCCGGAATGAGATCGCCCGACTGGTAGCGTGCGTAGATCTGCAGCGGTACCCCGACGCGAAGCAACGAGACGGTGGCCGTCGCGCGGACGATGTTCTTCACCCCGGGCTGCCAGTACTTCTCGCGGTCGTAGTCCCACAGCGGCGACTGGCTCTGCCAATCACTCTGGAAGGTCTGCACCCGGGTGTAGCTCAGAGAAAGGGTGAGCATCGGGGGCAGCGCGTTGGCCTTCTTGAGGTCGCCGCCCGAGACGATCGACGCGCGGGTGGGCCCGAGGAAGGGCGCGACGTCGACCGACAGCGTGCCCGCCAGCCAGTCACCGCCGTCGACGGTGTACGTGTCGCCGACGTAGGGCGCGTTGTTGTTGAGGAGCGGGTTCTTGAGGCCGCGGCCCGCCTTGTATTCCCGGGGGCGGAAGAACGCGTAGTAGAGGTCGGCGCCGAGGTTGAGCCGGTACACGCCGTACTCGTCGACGAAGAAGTGTTTGTCGGCCGAGAGGTGCGCCTCGACGTCGCCCGCGGCGTGGAGCTCCCACAGGTTGGTGCCGATGCTGATCGCCTCCTCAGGATCGAAGTTGGTCCCGGTGGGGATCGCGACCTGCAGCGTGGCGCTCCAGCGGAAGTGGTTCTTCGTCATCCACTCGAACTCCGGCAGCAGGTAGCGCAGGCCGACGATCATGTCTCCCAGCTTCACCCCGCCCTGCCACTTGTCGGGCACGCGCGGCTGGCCCAGCGTGCCGGCCCACGCCCAGAAGTCGTCGCCCGAGTAGCGGCGGCCGAGCTGCGACTGGTAGTCGCCCGGTTCCCACGAGAGGTTGGTCGTCACCTGCTGGCGCACGACGATCGGCACGTAGATCGCCGCGGTGAGGCGATCGGTGATGCCGTACAGCGCCTGGATGACGAGGAAGTCGATCTCCGCCACCGGCTTCGCGCGGAGGATGCCCTGCAGGCCCGCCCCGGGCTCGTAGCGCTTGTTGTCTTCGATGAGCGAGAGCGCCTTGCCGTCACCGCTCCACTGCTTGTCGAGCGTCGAGTGCCAGTAGGCGAAGTCGAAGATGAAAGTGCTCTGCGGCAGCACCTGGGTTTCCATCGACGAAGAGACCCCGGCGGTGAGCAGCACCGCGGTGAGCAGGGCGCGCTTCACGGCCGCACCTCCGTCACTTCGAACGGCCCGCTGGTGGCGGGGACCTGGCCCATCGCGGAGCGCACCTCGAGCTTGTCGAAGTCGAGCACGACGGCGTTCATGCTGTCGGACTGGTCGACGAAGCGCGGGTCGCCGACCAACTGCTGGAGGAAGTCTGCGTCGACGGCGCCCTTCGCGGCCTCGAGGCGGTCCTTGACCCCGTCGGCGGCGCGGCGGCTGCGGTAGAAGAAACCCGACCACTGCCGCTGCGGAACGATGCG
>JBBRUE010000150.1:0-10682 GCA_038248085.1 Myxococcales bacterium
GGCTCTCCAGCCCGCCGATCGAAGAGATGGTGTACCGGCTGCGCGCGATGGGAGCGCTGGGCGCGAAGCTCACCGGCGCCGGGGGTGACGGGGGCGCGGTGATCGGCTTGTTCCGCGAACCGGAGCCGACGGTGATGAGGCTCCGTCAGCAGGGCATCGACTGCTTCGCGAGCCAGCTCGCGGGACCGGGGGCCCTGTGAAGGCGACGGCGGTGGCGCACCCGAACATCGCGTTGGTGAAGTACTGGGGAAAGCGCGACGAGAAGCTGATCCTCCCGTACCAGTCGAGCCTGTCGGTGACGTTGGGGCCGCTCGCGGTGACGACGACGGTGGAGTTCATCGGCGAGAAGGGCGCCGACCAGATCGAGATCAACGGGAAGCCGGCGGAGGGCTCCGAGCGCAAGCGCGTGGAGGAGGCCCTGAAGCTGGTGCGCCTCGAGGCGGGGTCGAAGAAGAAGCTCGGGGCGGCGCACATGACGTCGCGCGGCGACTTCCCGGCGTCGGCGGGCCTGGCGTCGAGCGCGGCGGCCTTCGCGGCGTTGGCGGTCGCGGCCCGGAGCGCGGCCGGTTTTGCGCGCGACACGCGGGCCGAGTCGATCCTCGCGCGGCGGGGCAGTGGGTCGGCCTCGCGCAGCATCGAGGGCGGCTTCGTGCGGTGGAATCGGGGCACGCGCGCCGACGGCAAGGACAGCTTCGCCGAGCAGTTGTTCGACGAAGCGCACTGGCCAGACCTGCGCCTGCTGGTCGGGATGGTCAGCCGCGAAGAGAAAGAAGTGAAGTCGCGCGACGGCATGCGCTCGACCGTCGAGACCTCGCCGTACTACCCGGCCTGGACGAAGGACGCCGAGCGCGAGGTGAAGGAGATCGTTCGCCACCTCAAGCGGCGCGACCTCGAGGCGGTGGGCGAGATCGCCGAGCGGAACGCGTGGCGCATGCACGCGACGGCCCTCGGGGCGAACCCTCCGCTGTGCTACCTGAAGCCCGCGACGCTCGCGGTGATCGAGGCGTGCCGCCAGCTCCGCAAGGAGGGCGTCGGGGTGTGGTTCACGCTCGACGCCGGACCCAACCCGGTGCTGCTGACCTCCGCGAAGGACGAGAAGCGCGCGACGGAGTTGGTGCGCGCGCACGGGGCGAGCGAGGTGGTGAAGTGCGTGCCAGGCGGCGACGCGAAGCTGGTGTGACGGAGGCGCCCCTGCGTGCAGTCCGTACCGTCACCTTTGGGGCGTGGCGTTGAGCGGAGAGGAGGGCACTCGTGGACGTTCCGAAGATGACGACGCCCGGTGCGCGTGAGCTGTGGGTCCCCAACGCGCGTGACGACAGGTCGCGCCGGGCGCGGATCGCGATCACCCTCGGGCTGTCCATCGCGCTCGCCCTGTTCCTCGTGCGGCAGCCGGTGATCGCGGGGTTTCCCGGTGCCGCGTGGTCGACCGCGTTGCTCCTGGTCGCGGTGGTGATCGCCTGGCGCAGCGGGTTGATCGCGCGCACCCACGCCATGCTCCGGCTCGCGACGATCCGCCGGGACGGGCTGGAGGCCACCCAGAAGCTCAACGGAGGAGATCTGGCCGGCGCGCGTGAGGCGTTCGCGGCCCTGCTCTTCACCGCGCGACCGCTCGGCGCGTTTCACGCGGTGCACGTGCTCATGTACGGCGTCACCCGCTTCTTCGAGGGCGCCACGAAGGAGGGGCTGGTGCTGGCGACGCGGGCCATCGACTCAGGCTGGTTCGAGGTGCGGCAGGGCCGCGAGGTGCGCGACGCCGCGGAGACGTGGCGGATCCTCATGCTCCTCGAGGCGGGGGAACTCGCCGAGGCCCGCCGACGCGTCGACGCAGCGCCGAAGAAGGCCCTGGTCACCGCGGCCATCGCCCTCAGCGCGTACGAGAAGAAGTGGGACGCGGTGCTCGAACAGGCCGACGCGGCCCTCGCCGATCCCGAGTTCGTGAAGGCGGGTCGACCCACGGTCGCGGCGATCGCGCTGCACGCCGCGAAGAAACGGGGGCGCGACGGTGGGGCCTGGCAGCGCGTCCTCGAGGCCGAGCCGCTCTCGCAATTGGCCCTGAAGAACCCCGCGCTGAAACGCTTTCTCCCCAGGGCGGGCTGACCGCCCGACGTCGTCCTGCCTGACAACGCGAAGCCGCCGCGCTCGTCGCGGGGCCCGCCTCCGTTGGTCAGTAGTCGACGCCGTTGACGCCCGGCTGGGGGACGACCAGCGACAGCCGCCGTTGCGCGCCGCCGTAGAGCTGCCGGTAGATGAAGAGGTCGGTGGTCACCTGCTTCACGTACCCCCGCGTCTCCTTGAAGGGGATCTCCTCGACCCACTGGTCGAGGGGCTCGTCACCTCGCTCCTTCGCCCAGCGCACCACCGACGACGGTCCGCCGTTGTAGGCCGCGGCGACGAGGGTGGGGTGCTGCAGCCGGAGCTGGAGCGCGTGCAGGTACCAGGTCCCGAGCCGGATGTTCCACTCGGGCGCGTACAGCTCGGCGTCGTCGGCGGGGGGGATCTTCATGGACAGCGCGATGCTGCGGGCGGTGGGCGGGATGATCTGCATCAGCCCCCGCGCGTCGGCGAAGCTCGTCACTTCGGGGGCGAACGCGCCCTCCCGGCGCATGATCGCCCACGCCAGCGCGGGCTCGAGCTCGTTCTTCTCCGCCCACGTCTCGACGCTCGAGCGGAAGGCGCGCGGGTACATCAGCGCGAGCGCCTCCGGGCTGCGCTGCGAGTACACCGGGCCCCAGAGGTAGCGCGCGGCCAGCGTGTGCGCGGCGCCGAAGTCGCCCAGCGCCTGGAGCGCGTGGCCCCACGTGAGCGCGTCTTTGGTGGGCATGGTGCTCATCGCGCGCGTCACCTCGGCGGCTGCGTCGCGGAACAGCCCGGTGCGGGCAAGGGCCGCGGCCAGCTCGAGCCCCGCGGGCCGCTTCACCACCAGGGTCTTCGGCTCGGTCGAGAAGGGCAGCGGCGCCTCGACCTTCAGCTCCGCCAGTCGCTCCGAGGACAACAGGCCATAGAACGTGCCCGCGAAGCCGTTCACCACGGCGCGGTACTCCGCCACCACGTCGACCGCGGGCCCCGCGTCGGCCGGCGGCCCCTGCAACTGCACGGCGCGCACGGCCCAGTAGAGCGCCTGCGGCGCGAGCGACGACTTCGGGAAGTCCTGCGCGAGCGACTGGAGCACCTCGCGGGCGGCGCCGAACTTCTTGGCGCGCAGCAGCGAGAAGCCGCGAAACCAGCGGGCTTCGTCGCGCTTCTTCGAGTCGGGATGCCGTGCCTCGAAGGCGGTGAAGTCGCTCACCGCGGCGTCGAAGTCTCCAGAGTTCATCGAGAGCCACGAGGCGAGGTACCCGGCCTCGTCGGCGGCGGGATCAGCGGGGTACCTGTCGTCGAGCTTTCGAAACGTGGTGCGGGCGCCGGCGTTGTCCTGCAGCCGCATGAGCCGCTTCGCCGAGGTCAGCAACGCCTGGGCCGCGACCGCTGGGGGTCCCTCGGCGGCGACCGCGAGCTCGGCCTGCGCCTCGACGTCGCGTTCCTTGCCACGCGCGAGGAGTGCCTGCCCCCGCAGCAGCGCCCGCTTCGGCCCGTCGACGCCCTTCACCTGTGGCTTCGCGTCGTCGAGGGCCGCCAGGCACGCCTTCGCGTCGCCCGCGTTGAGGAGGGCCTGGGCGCGCGCGAGCTGCTCGTCGAAGGTGAGCACCCACGCCCCTTCGGCGACGAGGCGGGCCTGCGCCGCCACGCCATGCGGGTGCGCGGGGAACTTGAGGGCGAGGCTCTTCCAGTCGGCGCGGGCCAGCGCGACGAGCTTCGAGCTCTCGCGGGCCAGGGCGCGCGTGTAGAGCAGCTCCGGCAAGCGGGCCACGTCGGGGTCGGCGTCGAGGAGCGCGCGCGCCTTCGCCGCATCGCCGATATCGAGGAAGAGCTCGGCGAGGCGGCGATCGATGCGGGGCGCGAGCCACGGAGGCGCGGTCTTGCGGGCACGCTGCAGGGTCTTCACCGCCACGCTGCGGCGCCCCGCCCACGCCTGGGCTTCGCCGAGGTACCACGCGTGAAAGGCCTCGAGCCCCTTCGGCGGTTTGCTCTTCTCGAGTCGATCGGCGGCGATGGTGGCGCTGCCGTCGGACAACTCGAGCACCGCGGTCAGCAGCGCGAGTCGATCGCGATCAGCGCACTTCTTCTCGACGCACGCCTCGAGCTCGACCTTCGCCTGCAGCGCCACCCCGTCGCGATGCACCCGCACCGCTTCGAGCAGCGCGTCCGACTGAGCGAGGGCGGGCGCCGCGAGCAGCACGCTGATCAGCAACGACTGCAACATCCCTGTCTGAAACATGGGGACCCCGGTTTGACATTCGTCGACCGACTGCCGTAGACGTCCGCTCGCTCGCTTCTCACACATGGAGTCGAGTGATTTGAGAACTGAGTGATTCACATCAGGATTCCGGTACCGGTCGTCGGCGACCCCCTTTGATTGGCCGACGATGCAGCAAGTAGGTGCCGTCGTTGTCGTCCGGGGGGGATCTCGCTGTACGGGAGGCCGAAACCGCACATGAAGCCGTGTCCGACCGAACTTCCACAAAGCATCAATCCGGAGGCTGGGCCCAAGCGTCTTGGGGTCGAGCATCACCGGAACCTCGATTGCGCCCACTACGACAACTGCCTCGATGAGGCAGTCCGTCGCGGGTGGCAGTCTTTCACCTGCATCAAGTGCCCGCTCTACGCGCTGCCGTCGGCGCAGCAGGCTGGCATCGAGTCGTTCGCGACCCAGCGTCGCGTCGTCTGAGATCCAGGTCGTCGCACCTTGCATGAAAAGTCAGCCTCCCGGCGCAGGTCGGGGGGCTGTTTCATTTCTCGGACCGCTCAGGCCTTCTTGAGGGTCACCACGCCGCGGCGGATGAGGTCCTTCATGCACTCCTCGATCTCCACCGGCGAGATGTCGAGGCGGGAGATCACCTCGCGGGGCGGAGTCTTCTCTTCGCAGATCAGCCGCGCGGCCTCGAGCCACTGCTTGGGGCCGACCGCGCAGTAGACGGCGTAGAGCTGGGTGTTCACGTCGATCTGCGTGGCGGTCACCATCAGCGACTCACGCAGGTTCCGCTCGTTGTCGTTGAGGGCGGTGCACGCGCGCTCGATCAACACCTCAGTCGGGAGGAAGAGGTTCTGCACCAACGGAGGCGGCGGGCCGGCGTGGAAGGCGCCCTCGGCTGCGCGGCTGGCGACGAAGGCGTTGAAGGCGCGCTCGCCTTCCGCGGTGTACTTGCCGGCGACGGCCGCCGCGTGGAGACAGGCGCCCTGCGAGAAGACCAGCTGGTACTCGGCCCAGCCGTCGCGGCAGGTCAACACGCCGCTGAGGCCCGCCTGGGCGAGCGTGCGCAAGAGCCACTGCGGCCCGACGGCGTGCACGGAGACGGCCTCGGTCTGCCCCATCTCGAGCATCGCCTGGAAGGTGCGGCGCGGCTCGAGGAGCTTGATCACCTGGCCGATGATCACGTCGAGCTTGGTGCCCTTCGAGAGGTAGGCCTGGGCGCCGGCGTCGAGAGCGCGCAGTGACTCGCGGTAGTCGTCGTGCGCCGAGAGAAAGGCGATCGGCAGCTCGCGGGTGCGGAAGTCGTCGCGGAGCGCGCGCAGCATGCCCCAGCCGTCGAGGTGCGGCATGTTGAGGTCGGCGAGCACGGCGTCGAAGCTGTGCTGCAGCGCCGACTCGAAGCTCTCGTTGCCGTCGGTCGCGGTGCTGACCACGAAGCCGTGCTTGGCGAAGAGCGTCGAGAACATCTTGAGGATCGCCGGGTCGTCGTCGACGAGGAGCAGCTGCGTCGCGGCGCCCGGGACGGCGGGGACCGGTGCCGGCGGCGGCGGCGGGACCTGCTGGTGCGGCATCTCGAAGGCGAGCGGCTCGTCTTCGGCGATCTCTTCGACCCTCACCTCGGCGATCGGCGTCTCGCCGGTCACCACGTCGCCGATCTCGATCACCACCCCGGCGCCCTCGCCGCGCGAGCCGGCGATCTCGGTGAAGCTCCAGCGCACCGTGGGCTGGGTGAGCATCGCCTGGACGGCGTCCTGGCCCTGGGCTCCGAGGAAGGAGGCCTTGTCGAGCCGGCCGTAGATGAACGACGCCTTGCCCTCGCTGGGGGTGCGCGGGTTGGTGAGGAGCACGCCCGAGCGTCGCGTGCGCCGAATGTGCTCGATGAAGCGGAGGAGCGCGGCGGCATCAGCGGTGCCCGCGCTGTTGCCGGTGCGGGTCGCCAGCTCGTCCCACAGCGCCCGCACCACGCCGATGTGCGCGGGGGTGAAGGGGGCCTTGAGCAGGCCGACCACGCCGGTGCGCATGCCCTGCACGAACGGCGCGTCGGAGGTGTCGCTGGAGACGATCACCACTGGCCGCTGCGCCGAGCCGGCGTCACTGGAGAGCGAGTCGAGCACCTGGATGACGAAGTCGGACTCGAGTTCCCCGAAGACGAGGATGATGTGCGGCCGCAGTTGCTTGAGGCCGCCGGCGACCTTCCGGCGGTCGGTGACGAAGCGGTAGAAGACCCCCTGCTCGTTGAAGGCCTGCGCGATGCCGGTCTGGGCGGTGCGATCTTCGTCGACGCCCAGAATCACGGGCGGTGTCGGCTGCGTCATGAGGCCGAAGAAACCAACAATCGAGCCGGGGTGCGACCTTTTGCGTGAGGCGTTGCTTCAGCGCGTGATGCCGTAGATCACCACGATCCAGTAGCGGCCCGGCCCGAAGCGCTCGGAGTCACCCTTGACCAGCCCCACGCCGACCACGCGGTTGGCGGGGACGCCGAGGTTCTTCGACTCCGGGCCGAGCTTCGGGGTGTCGGAGATGAAGACGTCGACCGAGACCGAGGACAGCTCGTCCATCAAGTCGAAGGCGCGATCGTGGAGCTTCGGGGTCCCCGGGATCTCGGCCCTGGGGATGTCCTTCGCGAGGGCCTGGCGGACGTGGGCCTGGGCGAGGCTCTCGAGCACCGGGCTGGTGACGAGGGGCGGCAGCTTGCGGCGCTTCCGCTCGGCGGCGATCGACGCGTACACGCTGCCCAGCGGATCCTTCTCTTCGACGGTAGAGACGGGCGCGGCGAGCACCTCGACCAGCACCTCGAGGCCGTCGCTCCGTTTGGCCAGCCCCAGGCCGAGGCGCCGGTGAGCCGGCTCGAGGAGGTTGTTGCGGTGGCCGGGGCTGTGTTCGATGCCGAAGTGCGCCGCGAGCGGGCCCGAAGAGAGGCCGAGGTTCTCTCCCGCCGCGCTGAACTTGTAGCCGGCCGCGGCGAGGCGTTGCTTGAGGGTGCTCCCGTCGGGCGCGATGTGGCTGAAGAAGCCTTCGTCGGCGAGGCGCTGGGCCCAGCTCTGGGCGACGGCCTCGAGCTCGGCGTCGGGCTGCACGGCCTGCAGGCCCATCTGCAAGCGCAGCGCGTTGATGCGGGCGAGCAGGGTGGCGCGGGCGCTCTTCGCGTCGGGCGGCTCGGGCAACGCGTCTTCGGCGTCGGGGTGCACTGCGCCGACGTCGACGAAGAGCAGCGCCGTGACCTCCGGCCCGCGAGGCCCCGTGCCCAGCACCTCGACGGCGTGGCGGCCCATGCTGCGGAAGTCGAGGCTCGCGCACAGCTGGGCCCCCTCGGGCTTCATCGGGAGCCGCTCCACCGCGCCCTCGGGACGGGTGACGAAGAGCTCGGCGGTCTGCAGGGGCTCGGCGAGCGTGCCGCACAGCTTCTGGAGCCCGGTAGGCTTCGCGAACGCGCGGGGGAAAGGCGAGAGCTCCATGCGGCGGCGCGCGAGGAGCACGATGATCGCGCTGCGCTCGGGGCCGATCGCCAGGCCCAGGCCGACGTGGCTGGTGGGTTCGCTGCCGAGGTCCTGCTTCGCCAGTTCTGCGGCGATGGTCTCAGTCGAGGCGCGCAGGGCGACCACCACCGGGTTGGGATCCCAGCCCGTCTGGCGGGAGATCGCCGCGGTGACGCGCAGCAGGCTGGTGGCGTCTTCGACTCCGTGGCTCAGCACCCGGCGCGCGAGCTCGTCGGCGGCGCGCGAGAGGGCCGCGTCGATCGGCGGCGCGGTGCGACCGACCGCCTCGAACCGGTCGCGCACCGTGCGCTCGAGCGCGGGCTTCGAGGGGGCAGCGCTCAGGAGCGTGAGGAGGAGGAGGGGCGTCATCCGACTTCGAGAACGATCGACGAGACCGCAGATTCTCCGAGGGAGGCAGACAACCGGCGCGCCAGCGTCTCGCGTTCGGCGTCGAGGGCGGCTCGCCAGGCTTCGGCGTCGCAGCGGATCACGAGGCGCGTGCCTTCCCAGCGGACGGGCCGGGTGTGTTTCGCCACCACCTCACCCACCAGGCGGGACCAGATCGGCATCAAGGCAGGAGCCGAGCCGATCTTCTTCAGCGTCGGACCCATCATGTCGGCGAGCGACTTCATTCAGCCTCCATCATCGACGAACGCGACGCGCGTGTCGTGGTTGACGCGATGCAACAGACCGGAACCCTTCGGGAAAGAATGTGGCACTCGGTTCGCTAGGGCCGTTGACCGGACTCGCTCGGAAAGCGAGAGTGCGCCGCCTTTTCGAAGTCGGCATTTTCCCCACCAAGGAGCATCGAATGACTGCAGTGAATCGCAAGACGCTTTGGGCGACCCTCGCCCTCGCGACGCTGGGCCTGACGGCGTGCGGGCCGACGCCCGTGATCAAGGATGGCGGGACGGGTGGCGGCGGCGGCACGACGAGCGACTGTGTCGAAGACAGCGACTGTCCGGATCCCCAGTACTTCTTCTGCAACACCGTGACTTCGAAGTGTGAGCCCTCGTGTCGCTCGGCCGCGCAGTGCAACCAGCGCCCGGCGCAGTTCACGCTCGACTTCTGCGGCGGTTCGCTCGGCTGCCAGTGCGACGAAGGCAAGTGCGTGGGCTCGCTGTGCTCGGCCGACTCGGACTGTGGCACGCAGGTCTGCCGCAACGGCGCGTGCGTCGCGCCCCCGGTGGCCACCACGGTCGCCAAGTGCTCCATCACCCCTGACCTCGCGGTCTTCCGCCAGGGCAGCAAGACGAAGTTCTGGGTCTCGGCCTGGGACGCGCAGAACAACCCGGTCGTCATCAAGGACGGCGCCACCTGGACCGCGGTCGGCGCGGCGGCGACGCTGACCGGTGCGGGCACCGGCAACTCGGCGGAGTTCACCGCCGGCAACGCGGCGGTCCCCACGGCGGCTGCGTCGGTGCAGGCGGCCTTCGGCGCCATCACCTGCACGGCGAAGGCGATCGTGCTCCCCAACCCGGGCGCGGGCGAAGTCGGCGTCTCGGTCATCGACGAGCTCTCGGGCCGGCCGGTGGAGGGCGCGAAGGTCGTTCTCTCGGCCACCACGGGCGCGATCATTCCCCAGGCGGGCGCGGCGGAGTTCATCGCCACCAGCGCGGCGGGTTTCGCGGCGCTGGCGCTGACCGGCTCGCCGGCCTCGTACAACGTCACGGTCTTCCACCCTGACTTCTCGTACGTCACCGTCGCGAACTACGCGGGCAGCTCGAAGTTCCTCTCGTTCGCGCTGCGCCGCAACTCGCTCGACATGTACGGCGGCTACAAGGGCACCTTCACCAACGTGCCCGCGACGTCGAACGTGCACGCCGCGCTCGCCGGCATGTCGCTGGCCGGCAGCATCACCAACCTGAACATCACGCAGCTGCTGGGCCCCTCGGTGCCCACGGACATCGTGATCGGCTCGGCGATCAACCAGATGGGCGTGCCGATTCCCGCGGGTGCGTTCCTCGGCTTCGGCGACCAGAAGATCAAGGACAACATCGCCGGCCAGGGCCTCAACGGCACCTGCGTCGACGCAGCAGGCGCGCCGGACGAGGCGAAGATCCTCGCGGGCACGTGCGGCACGCGCACGGCGTGGGCGCTGGCGGGTGACGTGCCGCTGGGCGATCTGCCCATCGACGCGGTCGCCGGTGGCCTCGACAACATCAACATCGGCCAGCTGCTGGGCCGCATCGTGCCGATCTTCAAGAAGTTCAACTCGTCGATCGTGCGCGACGTGCAGTTCACGCTCAAGCCGACGCCGGGCGCCTCGACGGGCGTGCCGAACTTCACGGACCAGGCGCACTACACGACGGCGAATCACAACTTCACGCAGATTCCCCTGGCCTTCAACTTCGTCGCGAAGATGCCGGAGCTGCCGAAGTTCAAGGGCACCTTCGTGGACGGCGTGGTGATCATCGGTGGCGCGAGCGCGCCGGGCCGCGGCGTGGTGCCGCTGGGCATCGGCGTCGGCGTCAACGTGATGCCGCTCGACGGGCAGATCGACAAGCTCGACCCGCTCCAGATCGGCCAGATCGGCGTCCGCATGGCGCCGACGCACCACGGCATCGAGGGCTCGCACTACGGCCTGCTGATGGCCGCCATCTCGGCGAAGGGCCTGTCGGACGCGTCGGCCGGCCTGGGCGCTTCGGCGCTCTTCCCGCGGCTCCCGGGCAACAAGCTGGTGTTCGACCCGGCAGGCGCGACGCCCGTCGACGTCTCGGGCCAGAGCTTCCCCACGTTCCCCGAGGGCGCGAAGTTCAACTTCACCAACACCGCCGACGGCGCGGTGCCGGGCCGCAGCTTCCGCATGGCGGCGGTCACCGGGGTGAACGTGCTGCGCGTGTCGTTCTCTGATGCCCTCGAGACCCGCTGGGACGTGCTGGTGGATCCGGCGACGCCGGGCTTCACGCTGCCCACCC
>JBBRUE010000151.1:0-10637 GCA_038248085.1 Myxococcales bacterium
AACTTCCGCGAAGACCTCTACTTCCGGCTCTCGGTCATCAACATCCAGCTCCCGCCGCTGCGCCAGCGCCGCGAAGACATCCCCCACATCATCCGCAAGGAGCTCAGCGACCCCGACATCGTCACCCGCCACGGCAAGAAGATCATCTCGGCCCCGGCGATGAGCGTGCTGATGCAGTACTCGTGGCCGGGCAACATCCGCGAGTTGATGAACGTCATCAGCCACGTGCTGACCTTCAGCGACGGCGAGGTGATCGACCTCCAGCACCTGCCGGCGCGCGTGCAGGGCCAGCAGGCCGAGCAGCCGCTGCCCTTCAACGAGCACCTCTCGTTCAAGGACGCCAAGGAGCAGCTGCTCGAGAACTTCGAGCGCGAGTACATCGGCCAGGTGCTCAAGCGCTGCGACGGCAACATCAGCCGCGCGGCGCGCGAGTCGGGGCTGCACCGCAAGTCGATCGAGCGCCTGGTGAAGAAGTACCAGCTCGACGCGAAGTCGATGAAGCCCAAGGGCTGAGCCGGCGCGTCACGGGCTGCAGGCCGTCTTGCACTGGCGGTTCTGCTCTTCGCAGGTCTTCAGGCAGCCCATCAGCTTCTGGGCCTTCTCCGGGCGCTGCGCGTCTTTCGGGTCGCCGGTGCAGGTCTTCATGCACTCCGAGGCCTGGAGGTTGCACTTCGTCGCGCAGGGTGAGGTCTGCGCGAAGGTGAAGCTGGCGACGACGGCGACGAAGAAGACGAGGCGCACGCCGGGCACTGTAGCGGGCAATGGCCTTGATCAGAACTTGAGCCGAGAGACCACGGTGCTTGCCTGGAAGAGCACCTCGGTCGGGTCGGTCATCACCAGCCACTGCAACCCGTGGAGCCTCCACGCCTCGTCCTTGATGACCCCGAGGGTGGTGCAGGCGCCGCTGGCCGTCCACACGCGCAGCTCGCCCGTGCCTTCGAGCGAGACCACGGTGTGCCCCGAGGTCGTCACCTGGATCGCCCAGGTGTTGGCGGCCTCGAGGGTCCAGTCGAGGCCGTTCCAGGACCCGAGCTCCGGGCGACTCGCCGTCGCGTACGCGAGCCACAGGGCGCCCCCGAGGAGCGCGACCGAGGTGATGGACCGGAGGCCGGACGGCAGACGCACGGGCCGCCAGGCAGATCCGGTCCAGTCGAAGACGTCTTGAGGGCCATACGCGTAGACCGCTGAGCGCGACGACACCACCCCCACCAGCGGCGACTGGCTCACCGGGACCGTGCTGGCGACGAAGTGCACCCCGTCGAAGTGCGCGGCGCCCCCCGTGGCCGTCACCACCCAGACGTCGGAGTCGTCGTTCGCGGTCACGCCGACGATGCTGCTGCCGAGGTAGTTCGACCACGTCGTCAGCGTGCCGTCGCTCGCGCGCCTCACGAGGGCGCCCGTCTTCAGACCGACCCACACGCTCGTGGTGGGCGACGCGAACACGGTGGCCACGCCGGTCATGACGTCGTCGGTGAAGCCGCGCGCGTCGACGCGGCCCAGGCTCTCGCCGCAGCGCAGCCAGGCGCCGCCTTGCCCGTCGGCGAAGGCCTGTTGGCAGGTCCGCGGTGTGCCGGGCGCGTAGCGGTCGAACTCGTGGCCATCGAGGACCCCCTTGAGGCCATGCGCGGTGGCGACGAAGCCGCTGGTCGCGCTCCTCGGGGCGACGAAGGGGCCGCTCATCGTCACCGGTGGCGTCGTGGCGCCAGGTGGCAGCCGAACACCTTCGCCCCACTCGTTGGTGAACCACAACGCGTCACCCGCGAGCGCGAGCATCGGCGAGTCGATCACCGACCAGGCATTGCCGCGGTCCGCCTCGTACACGCCGACCCACTGCGTGCCGTCGAAGCGTTGCACCGCGGACCAGATGCGGGTGATGGTCAAGACGTACGGCGTGCCGCTCGCCGAGAGCGCGAAGCGCTGCCGCTGGCTGGAACTCGACCGCACCTGCCCGCCCACGGGGACGAAGGACAGCCCGTTCCACTTGTAGACGCGTCCTCCCTGGAGCACCCACGGGGTGCCGCGCGCGCTGGCCTGCAGGTCGTCGATGGCCTCCGACAGCGCCGCCACCGACCAGTTCGCCCAGTTGGAGCCGTCGAAGTGTCGAAGCACGGGCGCGGATTTCTTCCAGCCCGCGACCCACACGTCGTCTCGAGCCGTGCCGGTGATCGCGCTCAGCCAGATGTCCGGGTCGAAGCCGGCGGAGACGAGGGACCAGCTCGTGCCGTTGAAGTGGCGTAACTCCGCGCCTCGCAGCAGCCATACGTCGTCGGGCGCCGAGCTCCAGAAGCGTTCATCTGACGCCTGCTGGTCGTAGCCGGGCAGAAAGTACGCCTGCACCGAGCCCGGCTTGACCCGCAGCACCGTGTCGGTGCTCGACAGCCAGGTCTCGGTGTCGGAGACGGCGTGCAGGGCCGTCATGTCGCCGTTGACCAGCGCCGGCCAGATCGCGATCGCCCGCCCGTCGGTCTCCGCGGCGGTGAAGTGGTGCACCGTGCCGCAGTGGTGGACCAACCCGTTGGCCCCGCACACCGTCGTCGCCGTGCAGGCGCCGCAGGAGGGGCTTCTGCTCACGCCGCAGCGGTCGTCAACGGTCGCCTGGCCGCACGTGTAGCCGCGGGCGGCGCACAGCTGGGCATCGGTTTCGGGTGCGCAGCCCGGTGTGCCGGCGTCGCCCGTCGCGCCGAACGAGAGGGCCACAGTGAAGGTCGTCGGCCTGCCCTGCGCTTCGCGGAAGGCGATGTAGAAGGTCCCCGCGCGCAGTGCCTTTCGCAGCCCGGTCGTCCCGCGAGCGACCGTCGCGTAGGTGGACGACAACAGCCAGGCCTGTGGGCTGCCGCTCGCCGCGCCAATCGCGAGGGTCACGTCAGCGCCCGCGGGCGGCGTGGTGAAGCGGTAGGCGCGGTAGCGCGGCGTGCCCGAATGGAGCGTCGTCTGCGGAGCCTCAGGGAGGAGCACCCCCACCACCTCGGACGTGCCCAGCGCCCGGAGTTCGGTGGCCTCCGCGTCGAGCGCTGCCTCGTCGTCGACGCTCGTCCCCGTCGATACGCCGCAGCCGGCGAGCAGCAGCGCGAGGAATAGACACTGCTGCTTCTGGGTGGTTGCAGACATGGCGGGCTCCGGTTCGGGGACGTTCCCTCCCTCGATACCGGCAGCGTCCCGAAGTCTCAGCCAGGCGTCTGCGCCCCAGAACGGCCGAACGCTGTCGCCCCGTGGTGCTCGTTCGCGGCCGCACCGGCGGCCACCGACCTCGCCACCGCAGCCGTGTCGCACAGCTCCTCAGCGCGCCCGCTGTTCTGCTCGGTCGCATCTCCTGGACGAAGAACACTCATGTTGCGAATTCACCAGAGGAAGAGCCTCTGCTGCATCACCAGTAGGTCAGGTGCTTCACGGACGTCTTCATTGGTGACTCCGTCACGAAGCGACGGACAGCGCCTTTCGGCGAAGACGCCGACTGCGCGCCGGAGCTCCGCTTGACCCGACGTCGTCGATGGCCCGGTGCTGGACGCGGACGCCCTTGCCGTACGGTGCTCGGGCTGATGGGCAGCGTTCGGCGAGGACGCAACGACGTCTTCACCGTCGACGAGACCGGTGCCCTGGTGGCGACCGCCCGTGCCATCGCCGACGGCGGGAAGTACGCGTGGGTCTACGACGTGTGCGTGCGGGGTGACTGGCGCGGGCGCGGGCTGGGCAAGGCGGTGACGCGCCTGCTGCTCGAGCACCCCGCGGTGCGGAGCTGCCGGGTGGTGCGGCTGGGCACCCGCGACGCGCAGTCGCTCTACGCAGGGTTCGGCTTCGTGCCGCTCGCCACGACCGAGCTGCTGCTGCGGCGGCGCGATTCCTCCCATTCCCCACCGTGATGGTCCGGGCACCTTGCCGCTTCACTTTCCCCCGTCCCTGTGGCGTGTGGGGTCGATGAACGCCCCCGCACCCATCGACAGCATCTCGCCCCTCATCGGTCACACCCCGATGGTGCGCGTGCACCACTTCGACACCGGCGTCTGCGAGCTGTACCTCAAGCTCGAGAACCAGAACCCGGGCGGCTCGATCAAAGACCGCATCGGCGTCTCGATGGTCGACGCGGCCGAGCGCGACGGGCACCTCGTGAAAGGCAAGCAGACGGCCATCGTCGAGGCGACCGCGGGCAACACCGGGCTCGGGCTCGCCCTGGTGGCGGCGCAGCGCGGGTACCAGCTCACGCTCGTCATCCCCGACAAGATGAGCCAGGAGAAGATCTTCCACGTCAAGGCGCTGGGCGCGAAGGTGGTGATGACCCGCTCCGACGTGGGCAAGGGCCACCCCGAGTACTACGTCGACAAGGCCGCCCGCATCGCGCGCGAGACGGGCGCGTACTTCATCAACCAGTTCGAGAACCCGGCCAACCCGCTGGCCCACGAGCAGACCACCGGCCCGGAGATCTTCGAGCAGCTCGGCGGCCGCCTCGACGCAGTGGTGGTGGGCGTCGGCTCGGGCGGCACGCTGACCGGCCTGAGCCGCTACTTCGCGCGCGCCGCGCCGCAGGTCGAGATGGTGCTCGCCGACCCGGTGGGCTCCGCGCTGGCCGGCTACGTGCGCGACGGCAAGCCCGGCCCCGGCGGCTCGTACCTCGTCGAAGGCATCGGCCAGGACTCGGTGCCCCCCATCTGCGACCTGTCGCGTACCAAGCGCGCCTATTCGATCCCCGACGCCGAGGCGTTCTCCACGGTGCGCGAGCTGCTGCGCAAGGAAGGCATCTTCGCCGGTTCGTCGTCGGGCACGCTCATCGCCGCGGCGCTGCGCTACTGCCGCGAGCAGACCACGCCGCGCCGCGTGGTGACCTTCGTCTGCGACACCGGGGGCAAGTACCTCTCGAAGGCCTACAACGAGTACTGGCTGGCGGACCAGGGCCTGGTGCCGGGCGTGGCGCACGGCGATCTCCGCGACCTCATCGGCCGCAAGGTCGAGGCGGGCAACGTGGTCAGCGTGGGGCCCGACGACACGCTGATGATGGCGCTCTCGCGGTTCAAGCTCGCCGACGTCTCGCAGCTCCCGGTGCTCGAGGGCGCGAAGCTGGTGGGCCTCATCGACGAGTCCGACCTCCTGCTGGCGGCGGCCGACGACGAGGCGGCCTTCAAGCGCCCGGTGCGCGAGGTGATGACCTCCAAGCTCGAGACGGTGTCGATGACGACGCCGGTGCGCGGGCTGCTGCCCATCTTCGCTCGCGGACTGGTGGCCCTGGTCGTCGACGGCGACACCTTCCTCGGGTTGGTGACGCGCATCGACCTGCTCAACTGGCTGCGGCGGCGGCTCAACACCTGAGCTACCGTCGCGCGCACCATGACCCTCACCGAATCGTTCGACGACGCGCAGAAGCGGGTGAAGACGCTCACCGAGGCGCCCGGTAACGACGAGCTCCTCGAGCTGTACGCGCTCTACAAGCAGGCCACCGTCGGTGACATCTCCGGCTCGCGCCCGGGCATGCTCGACTTCAAGGGCCGCGCGAAGTTCGACGCGTGGGCCAAGAAGAAGGGCAGCGCGAAGGACCCGTCGATGACCGCCTACGTCGCGCTGGTCGATCGCCTCACGAAGAAGTGAATCAGGGGACGTTCGGAGTCAGGGCACGCCGCCGTCACTGGACGACGCGGCCTCGCAGCGGTGAAGGCACTCCAGCAGGTGCGCGCCACTCGCCTCTTTCGGCGCGCCGGCGCAGGCCTTCATGCACTCGGCGCGAACGTTGACCGGGGTCTTCGCAGGGGGAACCGGGACCGAGAAGAGCACCACCACCGCGAGCGCACGAAGCACCATCTCGAACCTCCGATGGGGCTGCAGACGGCGCGGCGGTGGTTCGATTCATCAGTTGCGGAGGATGGTGCCTGCGCGCGCGAGGTAGGTCGCGGTCTTGTCGCAGCCCTTCGCCGCGAACGTCCACGGCCGCATCATGTTGCCTTCCTCGAGCACCTCGACCGTCACCGCCTCGTTGGGGCAGTTGAGGTCGACCGCGGCGCGCTTCTGGATCTTCTCGACCTCTGCGGGGTTGGCGGTCTTCGGGGCGCGGGGCGAGTGGGCGCAACCGGTGGAGACGGCGAGGGCGACGACGACGAGCGCGAGGTTCTTCATGGTGACTCCGAAGTGGGGGTGAGGGCTTCGGAGACCTGAGTGGCGGCAGTCGCGACTTCTTTTGAACGCGACGTTCAGGGGTCGAGCGACACCGTCACCCGCTCGACGACGCCTTCCCGCAAGACCACCGGCCGGCCCGGCCTCAGTGCTTCGTCGCCCAAGTGACCGAACCCCACCCACGACGGGCCGACCGGGAGCCCCTCGAAGCGCAGCGTGGTGACGCCGGAGCTCAGCCGCACCCGACGGGAATCGACCCGGGCGGGCAGGGCTTTCATCGTCACCTCGGTGTCGCTCACGCTGATCAGCGCTGCTACGTCGGCCTTCGTCAGCACGCGGACGTCGACCTCGAGCACGCACCCGCCGGTGAGCGAGAGGTCGACGCGTTCGGTCGTGCCGGCCTTCGCCTCGACCCGCCGAATCGACAGCGTCGGCGTGGTGCCTTCGGTGAACTGCCTCGCGAAGGAGACCTCGACGCGGCCGGGCGTGAGCGGCCCGAGGCGGTAGTGGCCCTGAGCGTCAGACACGGCCCAGGCTTCGCCGGCGACGTCCATCATCACCACCCCGGGCTCGGGGACCGCGGTCGTCCCGATGATGCCCTCGATCCACGCGGGGGCGGTGAGCTGGAGCGTGAGGTCGTCCTCGCTGGGCTCGGGGCAGCCCTCGAGCGAGGAGGGCACCCACGGGAAGGCCGAGGCGAACACGCAGCCTGGACCGACGGGCGGGAGCGTCGCGTGCCCGTCGACGTCAGTGGTGGCCACGAGGCGTGGGGACTGGCCGGCGGTGAGTTGGGCGATCGCGCTCTTCCCGGTCTCCTCGGTCATCCACAGCTGGGCGCCGGGGACCGCCTGGCCCGTGGGGCCGAGCACCGTCACCACCATGCGCGGCGCGTCCTGGAGCACCACGTCGCCGAGGTCTCGCAGGCGTGCCTTGACGTGGCGCTCCACGGAGCCGCGCGCCTCGACTTGCAGCGAATCGGCGTTGGGACGCAAGGCAGCGAGGAAGCGGCCATCGGGCGCGAAGTACTCGTGCCCGTCGATCCCGAAGTGCGTGAGCGGCACGCGCGCAGCATCGACCACCCGACCCGAGAGCCACTCGCGCCGCTCGAGCTTCACGGTGACCGCAGCGCCGGCGGTGAACTTCTTGCCCACGTAGCCCTCGGCGCTCACCTCGCACGCAGGGCCGTCGCTCCCGAGTGCTTCGAACTCGAACTTCCCGTGCTCGGTGGTGCGCAGCTCGAGCTCCAGCGCCGCGACGCTCACCACCGCATACTCGAGGGGCGCCCCGGTCTCGGCGTCGAGCACCACGCCCTCGAACGTGCGTTGCGAAGACGCGAGCGCCAGCTTCACTTCTTTGAGTTCACCGGTCGTGAGCGTGACGTCGACGGGCGCCTTCGCCTGGCTCGTGGTGACCGACCACGCGCCTGCACGGAGTTCGGCGAACTCGAAGCGACCCGCTGCGTCGGTGGAGGCGGACCGGGAGGCGCGCTGCGAGGGCAGGGGCTGGCCCGGGGGCGCGCTCAGCTCGACCTCGGCGTGGCGCACCGGGCGGCCGATCGCGTCGCGCACCACGCCCCGAAGCGTCGCGCCGGGCTCGAGGTGCACCTGCACCCCGCGCGTGGGGGCCATGAGCCCCAGGTTCACCGAGGTGGTCCCCGCCTTCTCGACGTGCACCCGGTACGCCTTGAGGCCCAGGCCGGTGAGCTCGAAGGCCCCGCGCGGGTCGGTGACGGTGTGCGCGACTTCCTTGTGGGTGCTGAGGCGGTAGGCGCGCACGCTCGCGCCGGGCAGCCCCGCGTCGTTCGCGTCGAACACCTCGCCGGAGATGATCTCGGCCCGCAACAGCGTCAGCGCCAACGTCGTGCGCACTCCGACCTGCAGCGTGGGACGCGCGACGAGGCCCTGGAACCCGGGTGCTTTCACCTCGAGGAACACTGACTCGGCAGGAAGTTCGGAGAACAGCACTCCACCGGCAGCGTCGGTCTGCACGACCTCGTCGAGCACCGACACTTCGGCGCCGGGTACCGGGCCCTCGGCCGAGCGGATCAGCACCGCGAGGCTCGCCGCTTCCCGCAGCGGGAGCACCAGGCCTTCCGACGGCCACGCGTCGAGCATCACCCGGCACGGGCGCGACGCGAGCCCCGGCGCGGAGGCCCAGACCCAGGTCGGTTCGGTGAAGGCCTCGAGCGCGAAGGTTCCATCGCCCGCGTCGAGCGCCTGGCCCTGCGCGTGGATCGTGGCGCGGGGTGCGCCGACTACGTGGCCCCGGAGCCGGACGCCGCCATCGTGGACTTCGCCGCGCGCGACCGAGGGGAGGTGGTCGAAGGCGCGATAGTGCACCTCCGAGGCGCTGCGCCACGAGACGACGAAGATGATGAGCGCGACGACCGCGAGGGCCGAGCCGATCGCGATGGTGAGGCGGCGGGGCACGGGGCGCACCCTACTGCCCCCGGCGTGATTCACAGCCTCGACACCGCATGGTGGGATCCGCGTGCTTGCCTCGGGTGTGGACGGAGGCGCCGGAGAGGATTCCGGAAGCCCCGGGAGCACCGCTTCTGCTCTTCTAGAGTGGTCGTCGCCTCGTTGTTCCGGGGGCACCGTCGGGTGTCGCGATGGAACGAGGCGTAATGACAAACACTTCGTCGAGTGTCTGGTCTCAGGCCGGACGCCGTACAGGAAATGCCCTTCACCCCGGCCCTCTCCCCGCTGGCGCAGGGAGCGGGGGACTGAGGGCGCTGGTGACGAGGCGGGCGAGCGCGCGGCTCAGTTCCGCCTCGGTGCCGAGGACCGCCGCGATGGCGTCGAGGCGCTTGCGCTCCTTCGGCTCGAGCTTGCCGCCGAGAAAGGCGAGCTCCGCGAGCTCCTGGGTCAGCGTGAGCGCCAGCTCCCGGGCGAACTTCGGGGTCATCTGCACCGCGGCCTCGAGCGCCGCCGCGACCTGTCCCGCGGGGAGCTGCCAACGCGTGGCGATCGCCTCGAGCCGCTCGCGCTCAGCGTCGCTCACCACGCCGTCGGCCTTCGCCACCGAGACCAGCAGCCCGAGCGCCGCCTCGCGCTGCGCCGGGGTGGCGACGCGCGCCCAGTCGCCGCCCACCTTCTTACGCATCGCTACCGCCTGGTCCGACCAGACCGCGAACGGCTCGAGCGCGTCGAGACACCACGCGTCCTGCAGCGACGCCCCGCAGTAGTCACAGATTGGCGTCTCGGCATCGGTCACCGCCGCGAGGCACTTCGGGCACCGGAACGTCGAGAGGCCCGCCCCGACCGGGGTGCGCAGCCCGTGCGGCCGCCGCAGCTTGAACACCGTCTGGTGCGAGCGGGTGCCCGCGGCCGGCGAATCGGCCCAGCGCATGAGCACGTGCGCCTCGTCGAATCGCGAGAAGCTCCGCAGCGCGCGCAGCTCCCCTCCTCCGCTGGTGACCGCCCCTTCCGGCGGCGGATTCGCCTCCAGCGTCTCGAGGAACTGCGGGCTCACCACGCGCACCAGCCGGCCCTCGTGCCCGCTGCGCCGCGCCTCGAGCCAACGCCAGAAGGTGAGGGTGGCGCGATCGACGAGCTCCTCGGCCGCGAGGTCGGGGTCGAGCTGCCGCAGGTTTTCCGGGTCGATGACGTCGCCCGGTCGACCGAGTTGCTGGGCGCCGGGCGTGAGCCCACACAGCACCCAGTCGTGTGCACCGGAGTTCACCACCGCCTCGCAGAACCGGCATCGCTGCGTGGCGCTCAACTCGAGGGGCGCGCCGCAGTGCGGGCACTTCGTCTCGGCCAGGCCGGCGCTGCGCGTCTGCGCGAGGCGGCGTCGCAAGAAGGTGAGCGCGAGGGTCTGCGTGTCGCGGCCTTCCCCCAGCGAGGCCCGCACCGTCGCGTGCTGGTACTGCGTGCCTACCGCGTACTCCGAGAGCAGCAGCGCCTTGACCGGCAGGGCCGCGAAGGCGGTGAACTCCCGGGGCAACCCGCCCAGCCGGTGCTGCGTCTGCAGCCGCTGGAACAGCCCGTCGAAGAAGAACGCATACAGAACCCCAAAATCCCCCACGGCCATTCGCTCGGCGACGACCCGCGCGTGGGCGAACAGCCGCTCGCAGGTGAAGGCAGGGTCGTCGGCGCGAAAGGCGATCTCCGCGCGGGCGCCCACGTCGTCCACCACCGGCGCGACGAGCAGCGGGGTGCGCTCGACCGAGGCGCCGCCTCCGTCGCGCAGCGACCGCAGCTGCCGGCCGATGACCCACGCCGCGAGCCCCACCACGGTCACCGCCATCGCGCCACCGGCGAGGGTCGCCGCGGTGAGCTCGTCCACGCCCGCGGCCATCAAGCCCAGGTAGAGCAGCGGCAGCGCGAGGAGCGCCACGAGCCCTGCGCGCATCACCGGTGGACCAGCAGGTCGTACCCCGCGCGGAGCATGCCCCACGGCATCGCAGTGGGAATGAGGTTGAGCACCAGCGCGAAGCCGGCGTGTACCAGCAGCACCGCCACCCCCGACTTCACGAAGCGCACCGCCATCGTCGTCACGCCCGCGAAGCCGACGAACCACAGCCAGTAGTTCACGCTCACCCC
>JBBRUE010000152.1:0-10619 GCA_038248085.1 Myxococcales bacterium
GAGGCGCAGCGCAGCCGCGAGGAGGAATGATTCCACGCCCAGGTCGCGCAGGCGCGGGATCGCCGCGAGCGCGTCGTTGGTGTGCAGCGTCGAGAGCACGAGGTGGCCGGTGAGGGCCGACTGCACGGCGTTCTCCGCGGTCTCGGGGTCGCGGATCTCGCCGACCATGATGATGTCGGGGTCCTGCCGGAGGATGTGGCGGAGCGCGTTGGCGAAGTCGAGGCCGAGCTTCGGCTGCACCTGCACCTGGTTGAAGGCGTCCCACACCATCTCGATGGGGTCTTCGATGGTGGTGACGTTGACGTCGGGCCCGGCCAGCGCTTTGAGCGCCGAATAGAGCGTCGTCGTCTTCCCGCTGCCGGTGGGCCCGGTGACGAGGATCAGGCCGTGGGGCTCGTTGAGCCACGACTCGAAGACCGCCCGCTCGGCCGGCTCGAAGCCGAGCTGGGCGACGTCGACCACCAGGCTCTCGGGGTCGAAGATGCGCAGCACGACCTTTTCACCGAAGGCGGTGGGCAACGTCGAGACGCGGATCTCGATCTCCCGGCCCTCGCGCTCGACCTTGATGCGGCCATCCTGCGGCTTGCGGCGCTCCGAGATGTCGAGCCGCGAGATGGTCTTCACCCGGGCGACGATCGGCACGTGGAGCAGCGCCGGCAGCGAGTAGACCTTGTGCAACACGCCGTCGATGCGCAGGCGCACCACCGAGGCGTCGCGCTTGGGCTCGAGGTGCACGTCGCTCGCGCGGTTGTCGAACGCGTAGCGCAGGAGGTAATCGACGGCCTGGATCACCGGTCGATCGCCGGCGTCGAGCTCGCGGCCCGACGACAGCGAGACCAGCTGCTCGAAGTTGGTGATGCCCTGGCTCGCGTCGGCGTGCTCGACCTCCGCCGCGGCCAGCGTGCGCTTGAAGCCGTAGACGTCGGCGATGCCCTTGAGGATGTCGCTCTTCGACGCGAGCACCGGGACGACGGGCGTGCCCGCGAGGCGCTCGAGGTTCTCGAAGAGCTCGCGATCGAAGGGGTTGGCGACCGCGATCACCAGCGGCAGGCCCGGGCCCGTCGCCCCCTCGAGCGCGAGGATGCAGTGCTTCTGCGCGTACGGTTTGGACACCGTCTTCGCCGCGAGGTTCATGTCGAGCTTGAGCGGGTCGATCTTCCGGTAGCCCATGCCGGCGGCGCGCGCCGCGAGCTCGGTGATCCGATCCTGGTCGAGGAGCTCGCCGGGTCGATCGGCGCGCGGCAGCAGGAAGCCGGCGACGATCTCCACCGGCGAGACGAGGTACTTGTCGGAGCCCGACGCCTTCATGACGCGGGCGCTGATCAACGTCTCCCGGCCGGTGATGTCCGCGGCCTGCTTCGCAGTGAGCGCCTGGCCGGAAACCAGTACCTCGAGCAGCCAGTGGAGCGAGAAGTCCTGCGCGCGACGCGGTTCGCTCACCGGAACAGCCGCCACGAACGTCTCCGCCCGAGCCACCCGAGGGCCACCAGCGCCGCCAGGCCGGTGACGGGATCGACGGTGGCACACCCACAGCCGCCGGTACCCCCGCCTCCGTTGCCGCCATCTTTGGGGATCACCACCACCGGCCCCGCATCGGGCCTCGTGCAGAGCGTGCCGCAGCCCGCGTCTTGCGTGGGGATGTAGCACTCGCCCAGGTAGCAGCCCTGGCCCACGGGGCAGTCGGTTTCGAACTGGCAGGCCGGCTGGCAGCTCTTGCCCACGGTGGTGTCGGCGCAGCGCAACCCGACGGGACAGGTGCCCGGCCCGGTGCAATCGCGCAGGCAGAAGAGCTCGCCCCGCGCCCCCGGCGTGCAGGTCGAGCCTGACGGACACAGGCCGCACCCGCGCGAGCACTGCTGGGTACACTGCTTCAGAACGTGCATGGCGTCGGTGATGCGGCAGAGCTGGCCGGCGCCGCAGCTCGAGTCGTCGGCGCAGACGTCGCCGATCTGCCCCGCGATGTTCTGGCGGTTGACGCACAGCCCGTCACAGGCGCGGCAGGTGGTGCGGACCGGGTCGGCGCAGTCCTGGTCGGCGTAGCAACGGGGAATGCACACGCCCGAAGTGCCGATGGTGTCGATCTGCGCGCAGGCATAGCCCGCCCGGCAGTCCGCGAGCCCGACGCGGCAGCTCTGGGCGCACTGCGGGCCGGTGTCCAACTGCACGCACGCCGAGCCCGCAGGGCACGCGGGGTCCCCGGCCCGGCACTGCTGCGTGCAGTAGCCGTCGATCCAGAAGAAGTTGTTGCCCGTGGCCGGCTCAGGGTGACGGCAGGTGCCGAAGGAACTGGCGCACTCGCTGTCCACCGTGCAGGCCTTGCCCACGGCGGTGATGATGCTGCCGGGCATCAGGCAGGCCCCGTTGAAGCCCGAGAACGAACTCGACGCCTGGCAGTACAGGGGCACGTCGCACTGGGCGTTGGTCCCCAGCCCGCAGCCCTTGGTGCACAGCGAGAGCACGACCCCGTTGGTGACCGGCTGCAAGAGGCACTTGTCGGCGGTGGCGAGGCAGCCACCGTCGGTCAGGCAGGGCGAGCCCGAGGCGCCGGCCAGCGGGTCGCGATCGCAGAGGTGCGTGATGTCGGACGGGGTGAGCACGCGCACCGACTCGCCAGGAGAGACCGACTGGTCCATCACCGCGTCGGCCGGGCCGAAGTGATCGAGCCCCAGGCAGTGACCCGCCTCGTGCAGCATCACCGTCTCGATGTCCATGCGGCCGGTCGGCGTGACCGCATCGGCGGACCACTGCGAGTTGAAACCGTTGAAGTACACGTCGCAGGTCTGGAGCACACCCGCGTAGGCGCGCGGGAGCGTGATGGCGGCGATGAGCGTGCTCGGCCCGAAGACCGACAGCGCGTCGGCGTCGTTGTTGAGCATCCAGATCGGCGTGACCGAGTACGCGTCGACGGTCGAGATGGCGTTGGGCACGTTGCCTGCTGAGGCGCCCAGCGAGCGCACCTTGGGGTACGCGCACTGCACCGCGCTCCACGTGGCCCACGCGCGCTCGACCGCGTTCTGCATCGCCAGGTAGGTGATGCCCGCAGGGTTGTTGCTGCGCGAGTCGACATAGACGGGGAACGGCTGCGCGGCCGTCGAGACCATCTTGTAGGTCAGGTAGTCGCCCGCCTGCGCCGCACACGCGAGGGGAATGAGCAGGAGCGCCAGCCGCTTCATCGCGCCGCTCCCGGGGTCAAGGTGAGCTCCGCCGAGAGCTGGGTCAACGTGCGGCGACCCCACTTGCCGGTGAAGAGATCCTGCACGAAGACCTCCTCGCCCGAGACGTCGAGCTTGCCCGCGCCCATCGCCACGAGGTGGCAGCGATCGACCGCCAGCCGGCACCGCAGGAACACCACCGCGGTCTCGCCGATGTGGAATTTCGCGTCGCCGGGGATCTCCATGTCCAGGGCGCCGAGCGTCCCGCCGATCTGCACGATCGTCAGCTCCCTCGGCCCCGCCCCGCGGAAGTCCGCGCCGATGGCCACCCGCGTGTACGTCTTGAGCGGAAAGGTCGCGCCGGGCGTCTCTTCCACGCGCTGCGAGAGCACCTGCACCAGGGCGACCCGATCGGACTGCTCGGCGCGCTGCAGCAGCGTGTGGGGAATCAGGGTCGTCGCGATGGCGACGGTGGGCAGGGCCAACAGCCCCGCGAGGACTCGGAGTGAACGCATGCGGAGGTGAAGCCTAGCCCGCCAACGCCTCGAGCGCGGCATCCACCACCGCATCGGCCGAAGCAGCGCGGGCGGTGGCATACACCTCCACACCCAGCGCCTCGAGCGCCTGCGCTGCGGCCGGCGTGGTGGCCACCACCCGCAACGAACCGGGCACCGCGAAGACCGGCCCGGGGGCGACGGTCGCGTGTTGCTCGCCGGGGCCGCAGCACGACTCGCTGGGCGCGGCGTTCGGCGAGGCGCCGCGGGTCAGCTCCGCCCAGGCCTCCCCGGCAGCGGCCGAGTGCACGATCACCACCCGCGCCTCGCCGCCCGGCGCCTCGAGGCTCGGGGCCGGCGCGGCGATCTCCACCAGCGAAAAATGCACCCCGGCGGCGTCGAGCGACTCGCAGAGGATCTCCGGGAGCGCGCCCTCGTGGAGCACCAGCACCTCGTCATCGGCGGTGAGCAGGCCGGAGATCGCCGAGGTCCACTTGCCGTCACCCGGCACGCGCACCAGCCCCCCCTGCCGCTCGACCACCCGGGCCGTCGCCGCATCGGAGGCCAGCCACTGCACCTTGCGCAGCCGCTCCCGCGTCCCGGCGCCGTTGACCGCCTCGAGGAACGCCCGCACCGGCGTCCGGCCGATGGCGATGATCCACGTCAGGCGTTGCAGCTGCTCGGCGACCGCACGCAGCCCCTTCGGGAGCTCGTCGGCGCGGGCCAGCACCGGAAGAAAACAGGGCTCGTGGCCCTCTTCTTCGAGGAGGAACGCGAGATCCCTCGCCTGCTCAGGCGGGGTCAACAGCAGCACCTGCGCCATGGCTAGAGCTTGTCGAGGATGAAGGCGGCGAGGAGATCGGCCTCGGGCGACGCGGTCTTCTTCTTCGACTCACCCTTGGGAGGCGCGACGGCGATGACCTCGGTCACGTACCCCTCGACGACCTCGTAGGCAGACTCCCCGATGAGGCAGGAGTCGGCGAAGTGCTCGGCGTGGAGCGCAGCGAGCTGGGCGGTGGTCTTCACCCGGCCGAGCAGCCCGTTGGTGTCCTCGCCGGACACGATCTTCGAGAAATGCACCGCGGGGGCCACGGGGTGGGTGCTCTTGCCCTCCTTCACCAGGAGCTGGCCGTCGTACAGATCGGCCCTGTCCGAGAGCGACCACTCCTCGAGCGTCTTGTGCGGCAGAAAGAGCTTCACGCGTTCGGTCCCCTGATTTCCCTGCCCTGCGTACTGCCGAGTTGGGTATTAAATCTCAACCCCATGAGCAAAGACACCGTGACCGTCCTCGACGCAACGTTCAAGAGCGAAGTCCTCGATTCAGCGACGCCCGTCCTGGTCGACTTCTGGGCGACCTGGTGCGCCCCCTGTAAGGCCATCGCCCCCGCCCTCGAAGAGCTGGCCACCCAGTACAAGGGGAAGATCAAGATCGCCAAGGTCGACGTCGACGAGAACCAGCAGATCGCCCAGCAGTTCGGCATCCGGTCGATCCCCACCCTGCTCCTCTTCAAGGGCGGCAAGGTGGTCGAGCAGCTCGTCGGGGCGATGCCCAAGGCGAAGCTCGAGGACAGCCTCAAGAAGGTGCTCTGAAAGACCGCCGTCGGAGGTTCGCGTGCTCGGCCACCTGCTGAAGCCCGAGTACGAGGAGCTGATCCGCAAGAAGGACTGGGAATCGCTGCGGGTCGCCTTCGAAGAGGTCGACCCCGCCGACATCGCGGAGATCCTCGAGGATCTCCCCCCCGAAGACTCGGGCCTCATCTTCCGCATCCTGCCGCGCCACGTGGCGGGCGTGGCCTTCGAGTACCTCCCGCTCGATCAGCAGACCGAGATCGTCCAGACGCTGGGGAGCGAGCAGCTCAAGAACGTGCTCAACGAGATGGCCCCCGACGATCGCACGCGCCTCTTCGAGGAGCTGCCGGCGGAGGTCACCAAGCGCGCCCTCGAGCAGCTCTCGGCCGAGGAGCTCAAGGTGGCGCGCGCGCTGCTGGGCTACCCCGAGAACACGGCCGGCCGGTACATGACGCCGGAGTACTTCGCGCTGTTGCCCTCGCTGACCGCGCGCGAGGGGCTCGAGTCGGTGCGCAAGACCGGCCGGGGGCGCGAGACGCTCAACGTGCTCTACGTGGTCGACGAGAAGCGCATCCTCCTCGCGGACTTGCGGCTCGCCGACCTGGTGATGGCCGAGCCCGACGCCCGGGTCGGTGACCTGCCCAACCGCGCGCTGGTGGCGATCCCCGCGACGGCGCCCAAGGACGAGATCATCTCGACCTTCGAGAAGTACGACCGGGCCGCGCTCCCGGTGACCGACTCGCACGGCGCGATGGTGGGCATCATCACCGCCGACGACGTGCTCGACGTCGCCGAGGAACAGGCCACCGAAGACATCCAGAAGATGGGCGGCATGGAGGCCCTCGACGCGCCCTACATGGAGATCGGCGCCTTCGAGATGCTGCGCAAGCGCGGCGGCTGGCTCTCGGTGCTGCTGGTCGGCGAGATGCTGACCACCACCGCGATGACGCACTTCGAGGGCGCGATCGAGCGGGCGGTGGTGCTCGCGCTCTTCGTGCCGCTGATCATCTCGTCGGGCGGCAACTCGGGCAGCCAGGCCACGTCGATCATCATCCGCGCGCTCGCGGTGCGGGAGATCGCGGTCAGGGACTGGTGGCGGGTGCTGGTGCGCGAGCTGCGCAGCGGGCTGATGCTCGGCCTGCTGCTGGGCACGATCGGCCTGGTGCGCATTCTCGCGTGGGAAGGGCTCCACACCGCGGGCGTGATCGGCACCTCGTACGGCGAGCACTACCTGCTGGTGGCGTTGACGGTGAGCGTGAGCCTGCTGGGGGTGGTGCTCTTTGGCTCGGTGACCGGCTCGATGCTGCCCTTCCTGCTGCAGCGCCTGGGCCTCGACCCCGCCACCGCGTCGGCGCCCTTCGTCGCCACCCTGGTCGACGTCACGGGCATCATCATCTACTTCACCGTCGCGACGCTGTTCCTCGGCTCGACCCTGCTCGCGCCCTGATCAGGAGATCGGGCCCCACGCGCACCGCGTCGAGCGACTCGAAGCGCACGGCCTTCGAAGGGTCCTTCACCTCGAGCGCCCCCGACCACGTCAGGCCCCCGTGCCCGAAGAGCTTGGGCGCCATGAAGAGCATCAGTTCGTCGACGAGCCCAGCCTCGAGGAACGAGCCGTGCACCCCGGCCCCGCCCTCGACCAGCAGGTGCAGCACGCCCTCGGCCACCAAGAGCTCGAGCAGCGAACGGAGGTGCACGCGGCCCCTGGTGCCGGGCACCTGCCACACCTCGACCCCGCGGCGCGCGAGCCGCTGCCCCCGGGTCGACGCCGGCGACTCGAGCGTGGCGACGACGGTGCGGGCCTCCCGCGTGTCGTAGACCCGCGCGCGGGGGCTGGTGCGAAGCTGCGGGTCGAGGACCACCCGCAGCGGGTTGCGGCCCTTGCGACCCGGCAGGCGCGTCGTGAGCCGCGGGTCGTCTGCTGCGACCGTCGAGGCCCCCACCAGGATCGCGTCGATCACGTCGCGCAACTGGTGCACGACCTGCCGTGAGGCCGCGGAGCTGATCGACTTCGAGCGCCCGGTGGACGTGGCGATCTTCCCGTCGAGCGTCATCCCGACCTTGGCGGTGACCCAGGGCAGCCCGGTGCGCATCGCCTTGAAGAAGGGCTGGTTGAGATCTTCCGCCGGGCCCCGCAGCACCTGGCCCTTCACCTCGAGACCCGCGGTCTTGAGCCGGCGGGCGCCCTTCCCCTTCACCAGCGGGTTGGGGTCGGTGGTGGCGTACACCACGCGCGTGATGCCGGCCGCGATGATCGCCTCGGTGCACGGCGGCGTGCGCCCGTGGTGGTTGCACGGCTCGAGCGTCGAGTAGAGCGTCGCGCCCTTTGCCTTCGCACCTGCCCGCGCGAGCGCGACCGCCTCGGCGTGGGGGCCTCCGGGAGGCGCGGTGTAGCCCGAGGCGATCACCTGGCCGCCCTTGACCACCACCGCGCCGACGGCAGGGTTGGGGTGCGTGCGGCCCAGCGCCTTCACCGCCTGGGCGAGCGCGAGAGACATGGCAGCTTCGTCGTTCACCCTTTCCCCTTCTTCGGCTCGGCGGCCTTCTTCGCCTGGCCCTGGATGATGTCCTTGAGCTCGTCCATGAACTCCGCGATGTCGCGGAAGCTCCGGTACACCGAGGCGAAGCGCACGTAGGCCACTTCGTCCAGCAACGGCAGGCGCTCCATCACCAGCTGGCCGATGGTGGTGGTCGGCACTTCCTTCTCGCCCATCTCCTGCAACCGGCGCTCGATCTCCGTAACCAACTGCTCGACCTGGTCGACCGACACCGGGCGCTTCTCACAGGCCTTCTTCAGGCCCGCGAGGAGCTTGTCGCGATCGAAGCCCTCGCGGCGGCCGTCTTTCTTCACCACCAGCGGGTTCAGCTCTTCGACGCGCTCGTAGGTCGTGAAGCGGCGCTTGCACGTCTCACACTCGCGCCGGCGGCGGATGATGGTGCCTTCCGCGGAGTCGCGGGAGTCCATCACCCGGGTGTCGGCGGCGGGACAGAAGGGACAGCGCATCGCTCAGACCTTGCGGAGGCGCGACTGGTAGAGCGGGAAGGCGCTGACGAATTCCTTCACCTCGTCGCGGATCTTCGCGAGCGCCGCGGTATCGGCGTGCGCGTCGATGGCCTTGCCGATCAACCTCGCCACGATGGCCATCTCGGCCGTCTTCAGCCCCCGGGTGGTCACCGCCGGCGTCCCCACGCGAACGCCGGAGCTGACCGTCGGCTTCTCGGGATCGAAGGGGATCTGGTTCTTGTTCACCGTGATGCCCGCCAGCCCGAGGACCTCTTCGGCCAGCTTGCCGGTCACCTTCTTGGGGCGCAGGTCGAGCAGCATGAGGTGGTTGTCGGTGCCGCCCGACACGATGCGGATACCCTGCGCCTGGAGCCCCTCGGCGAGCGCCTTCGCGTTGTCCACGACCTGCCTTGCGTAGAGCTTGAACGACGGCTGCAGCGCCTCGCCGAAGGCCACGGCCTTCGCGGCGATGGTGTGCATCATCGGCCCGCCCTGGATGCCCGGGAAAATCTGGCTGTTGATGGTCTTCGCGTACTGCTCCTTCATCAGGATCAGGCCGGCCCGCGGCCCGCGGAGCGTCTTGTGGGTGGTGGTGGTCACCACGTCCGCGAAGGGGATCGGCGAGGGGTGCACGCCGCCCGCAACCAGGCCCGCGATGTGCGCCATGTCGACCATCAACGCCGCGCCCACGCCGTCGGCGATGGTCTTGAATCGCGCGAAGTCGATGATGCGCGGGTACGCCGACGCGCCGACGACGATCACCCGCGGCTTGTGCTCCTTCGCCATCGCCTCCGCCTGGGCGTAGTCGAGCTGCTCGGTCTCCTTCACCAGGCCGTAGTGCACGGCCTTGTAGATCTTCCCCGAGAAGTTGAAGGCCGAGCCGTGGGTGAGGTGCCCGCCGCTGTTGAGATCGAGCCCCAGCAGCGTGTCGCCCGGCTTCATCAGCGCCATGTACGCGCCCATGTTCGCCTGGCTGCCCGAGTGCGGTTGCACGTTCGCCGCCTGCGCGCCGAACAACTGCATCGCGCGATCGATCGCCAGCTGCTCGACCTTGTCGACCTCTTCGCAGCCGCCGTAGTAGCGCTTGCCCGGGTACCCCTCGGCGTACTTGTTGGTCAGCACGCTGCCGACGGCCTCCAGCACGGCCGGGCTGACGAAGTTCTCGGACGCGATGAGCTCGAGCCCGTCTTCCTGCCGCCGGGTCTCGGCGTAGATGATCTCGGCGACCTTCGGGTCGACCTGCTCCAGGGTAGCGATGTTCTCCATGCGGGCTCGCCTAGCCCCAACGCCCCGTGTTCTCAAGCGGTTCGCTACCGACCGCGCGGAGCTTACGGCGTCGCCCAGGCGTTGGCCTCGAGCTCGACCGGAGGGTCGGCCACCGAGGCCCCCGAGGCGCGGTTCCAATGCATCTGGCTCATCGCGTCGCCGCCCTTGCGGCAGACCTCCAGCCGGAGCTTCTCGAAGGTCGCCTCGTCGGTCGCCTGGTGATCCACCTTCACCCAGCCGAGGTTCTTCGCGCCTGACGGCAGGTCGGTCGCCGTCGGGTAGTCGCGCACGTTGCATTCGCCTTCGACGTACCGCTGCTTGCCGGCGACGGGCTCGCGCTTCACCAGCGGCTGGATCTCGGTGCGGCAACCCGCGACCAGCAGCACCACCACGAAGAGCTTCTTCATCGCCGGGCCTCCACCTGGTTGATCTTCGCGACGCGCGTGGCATGACGGCCGCCCTCGAAGGACGCCGTCAGGAACGCCTTGAGGATCTCGATCGCCAGGCCGCCTCCCGTCACCCGCTGCCCCAGGCACAACACGTTGGCGTCGTTGTGCTGGCGCGACAGGCGGGCCTCGAACTCGGTGCGGCACAACGCCGCGCGAATGCCGTGCACCTTGTTGGCGGTGATCGCCATGCCCATGCCGGTGCCGCAGATGAGCACGCCCAGCGCGGCCTGCTTCGCGTTGACCGCGTCGGTCACCTTGGTCGCGTAGTCGGGGTAGTCGACCGAGCTCGGGTCGGCGGGGCCGAGATCGACCGCCACGTGGCCCAGCGTGCCGAGCTCCGCGGCCAACTCCGCCTTGAGCTGAAACCCTGCGTGGTCCGAAGCAATCGCGATGGTCGCCATGGCGGGTGTCTACGAGAGCTGGCCCGCCGAGACCAGAACCTCAGCGAATCGGCTCGTCGTCCTTCGCTCGGGTCCAGCGGCTCTCGACGAGCTTCCAGGTCGCCTCGCGGCCACAGCCGGTGGCCTTGACCTTGGTGCTGCTGATGAGGTGATCGAGTTCCTGGTAGGCGATCTTCTCTTCGGGGCACTCCAGCACGTCGGAGCTGCGGCGGCCGAGCTCCACCCGGAGCTGGGCCAGCGGCGTCGAGCAGCCGGCGAGCAACCCGAGCAACACCCACCCCCTC
>JBBRUE010000153.1:0-10599 GCA_038248085.1 Myxococcales bacterium
CAGGGCACCGGCCTCGGGCTCTCGACGGTGTACGGCATCGTCAAGCAGAGCGGCGGGAACGTGAACGTGTACAGCGAGCTCGGCCGCGGCACGACCTTCCGGATCTACTTCCCGCGCGAACTCGGCGTGCCTGGACCGGTGGTCGAGCCGGCGGTGCGCGCGAAGCGCACGGTTCCTCGGTCGACGGTGCTGGTGGTGGAAGATTCCGAGGGCGTGCGCGACCTCGTGTGCAAGTTCCTCGAGGCGCGGGGCCACACGGTGCTCTGCGCGGAGGCGGCCGAAGAGGCGGTGTCGCTCGCCTCGCGTCACCCGGGGCGCATCGACCTGCTCATCACCGACGTGGTGCTGCCGGGGATGGGAGGGCGCGAGCTCGGCGACACGCTTCGACGCACGCAGCCGGCGCTCCCGGTGCTCTTCATGTCGGGTTACACGGAGAACGCCATCGTGCACCACGGGGTGCTCGACCCGGGCATCGACTTCATCGCCAAGCCCTTCGCCATCGATGCCTTCGGTTCGGTGGTCGACGAGTTGTTGCTGCGCGGCTACCCGCCGCCGTAGGGATACGAGCGGGTGAAGTCGAGCGCCTTGCGCGCCGGCACCGACAGCTTCAGGTGATCGTCGAGGGAGTCCTTGAACCACAGGTGGCTGTGGGCCGTCGGCAGGTCCGCGCCTGCCCCCTGGTACGGCGCATCGGTGGCGGGAGGCGCGCCGATCCACAAGTTGCCCGTGTAGCCGATGAAGCCGAACACCGTGCCGGTGGCGAGCGGGGTGCCGTCGCGGGCCGCGTCGAGCACGTAGCCGGGCACGCGGGTGTTGAGGTGCGAGAAGCCGATGACGTGCAGCACGCCCCCGGAGCGGAAGTGCACGCGGACGTTGAGGCCGGCGCTGATGCTCCCGGTCGCCGCGTTGGGGGTGATGGCCGCGACGAAGAACGTGCCGTCGTCGGTGGCGAAGATGGACAGCGGCGTGCCGACGTCGGCCATGAAGTCGCCCTGGCTGACTTGATCGACGTGGTACGCGCCGGCGCGCCAGTCGATGAAGGGAATGGTGATCGGCGCCACGTCGAGGCGCTCGGCGCCGCTGGTGTTCGTCGCGCAGCGGAAGCGGTAGTCGGGCGGCACGGTGGTGGACTTGAAGAGCCCGCAACCACACGCCGACAGCCGCGCTTCCACCGACGCGAGGAAGCGGGGGTACTGCGCCGAGATCTCCACCCAGTCGATCGTCGCCGAGGCGCTGACGCGTTGCCGGCGGGCGGTCAGCTCTGCGGCGGTGGGGTTCTCGAAGAGTCGCAGCGCGAGCTCGGCCGGCAGGCGCTCGCCGGGGTGGCCGGTGCCGTCCTGCGGATCCCACAGGCCGGGCCAGTACCACTTGCGCTCCAGCGGGTAGCCGGCGGCCGCGGCGTGCGTCGCGGTGTCGAAGCGACGGTAGGTGTCGCCCTGGAAGAAGTAGGCGCGCGCGCCCGTCTCCACCACCGCGTCCACCGGCTCGAGACCCAGGCCTGGCCACACGTCCGACGCGAGGCGCAGGCCGTCCGCCGTCAGCACCTGTCGTCCCTGGAAGAGCTGCAGTTCGCTGCCGCCGTCGTTGTGGGTGATGCGCAAGGCGGCGTTCACGCCACCGTCTCCGAGTGCGGGCCAGCGAATGGCGATGGGCTGGGGGAACCCGGGATCGACGGCGTCGCGCGCGATGTCGTACTGCGCCCAGTCGGCGCCCCGGAAGAACCACAGCTTCCCGGTGCCGATCTCGGTCGCCGAATCGACGCCCGCGTCCCAGAGCCCCGGCCAGAAGGGGACGATCGGCCGCGGGTAGCCCGGGTCGGCCATGTCGGTGGCGAGGTCGTAGCGGAGGTACTCGGCGCCCTTGAAGAAGAAGAGCTTGCCGGTGCCCAGGTTCAGCACGGCGTCGATGCTCGTCGCGCGGTGCGAGGTTCCGGCGTCGGCCGGGCCCGCATCCACATCCGCTGTGCCGCCATCGTCGACACCTGCGTCGGTGCCCGCGTCGAGAGGAGCGCTCACCGGCACCTCGCCGGCGTCGGAGTTGATCACCGGCGCCCCACAGCCCAGGGCGAGCCACGTGGCGAGCAGCATCACCGTCAGCGGGAGTTCTCGGCGCATCGTCTTGCGCGCCGTAGCAGGGCTCAGGGACTTCCCGCCAGCGGGGCACGACGCGCTTGCGGTGCCGCGATTCCGGAGGCAGCGAGAGATGCTGGTGTCAGGCGGCACGTCCGGGAGACACCACACCGCCGAGCCTTCACAGCGCGAGGGGACTCACGCGGGCTGTGCCGACGGCCAGGCCCTGCCGACGCTGGCTTCCGAGCGCGACCAGCGCGCCGGCGATCGCCACCGGCCCACCCGACACCAGCATCAGCGGCGGCACGAGGATCAGTGGCACGAAGGCCACCGCGAGGCCGAGCACCAGCGCCGGCTCTCGAAGCAACAACCGGCGTGGGAGCCCGAGTCGCTCGCGATTGTCGGCGATGGCGCCATGCGCGAGGAACAACGACGCGATGCAGGTCTGCGCGACGACCACCAGCACCGGGCCGATCACCGGGACCAGCACCAGCGTCAGGGCCACCGCCGTCGACAACAGCCACACCACGAGGCGCCCCACGCGAGGCAAGAACCCGAGCGCCGCGCGACGGACCACCTCGAGCGCCCCCACCGTCGGGGCCGGCGCGTCTCCCTGCACCACCCGCTGGACGTAGAGCGCCATGCGCTCGAGCGACGCGCTGGCGATGGCGCCCTGCAGTTGCCACGTGATCATCGCCGCGCCGATCACCAGCACCACCGTCAGCAGCACGCGCTCGGCGAGCCACGTCACGCCGCCGACCAGGCCCGTGCCGCGCGACGTCCACAGGTCCTGCAGCGGGCCCGCGCCTCCGACCGCCGCGGCGATGAGCACCGCGCCGACGACGAACGTGATGACGGCGGGACCCATCGCGAGCGCGCGCAAGTCCTTCTCGCGGAACTGCCACAGCCACGCGCGCGGGAGCTGCAGCGCCGACCACAAGAACGCGCCGACCGCCGGCTTCGGTGGTCCGAAACTCACCCGTCCAGCCGTCTGCGTCACGTCGATCGCCACGCGCGGCACGGTAGCAGTGGCGATCGCCGCAAGCTCAGTCGCCGTGAAACGAGAGCCCCAGCGCGTCGGGGACGATGGGTGCCCCGGGCGAGTGATACTCAACCGCCCATGGGCTCGATGGTCGTCGCGTTGTTCCTGCTCGCGGATGCGGGTGTCCCGGCGCTACCGAAGGTCACCGCGAAGAACTGGGAACACCACCCACAGGTCGAGGCCGCGCGCGCCGTGTTCACCGAGGTGCGCGCCGCGCTCGACGGCAAGACCCTCACCGTGCGCGAGACCAACGACTGCACACAGCAGCTCTCGAGCCTCACGCTGGCCACCGATGCGCAGGGCGTGGTGCGCTCGCTGGCGCGCGACTACGGCAGCGAAGACTCCAGCCACCGCGCGGAGGCGTACTACGACGCGAGCGGCCGGCTCCGCTTCGTGGTGGTGACGATCGGCGCGGTCCCCAGCTCGTGGGTCGAGGCGCGCTACTGGCTCGATGAGGCCGGGGCGTTGGTGTGGAAGACGCGCGCGAGTGGCGGCGAGGGGCCGACGTACTACGCGAACGACCCCGCCAAGTACCTGGTGAAGCACCCGCTCGCGTACTTCGAGAAGCGCGCGAACTGCCCCCCGCCGAAGCAGGAGAAGACCCCATGAGAGTCGTCGTCACCGGAGCGAATCGCGGCATCGGCCTGGAGCTGGTTCGTCAACTGCGCGCCCGTGGCGACGAGGTCGAGGCGTGCGCCCGCAACCCGGCGGCCCCTGCACTCCAGGCCCTCGCGGGTGAACGGGTCCGGCTCCACTCACTCGACGTCACCGAGCCCGCGAGCGTGAAGGCGCTCGCCGATGCGCTGGGCTCCGCGGCGCTCGACGTGGTGTTCAACGTCGCCGGTGTCTACGGCGGAGCGCTCCAGAGCCTGGGCCAGATGGCCGAAGACCTCGCGCTCGACGACGTGACCAGCACCTCCGACGTCAACGCCCTCGGGCCGCTGCGGGTGTCCCTCGCGTTGTTGCCGCACCTGCGCCGCGGGCGCGTGAAGAAGCTCGTGCACGTCAGCTCGGCGATGGGGTCGATCTCCGACAACGCGAGCGGCGGCTACTACGCGTACCGCATGTCGAAGGCCGCGCTGAACATGATGTCGCGCTGCCTCGCGGTCGACCTGCGTCACGAGGGCATCACCTCGGGTGGTGATCAACCCCGGCTGGGTGCAGACCGACATGGGCGGAGCAGGTGCCCCGACGAAGGTCGCCGACTCGGTGAAGGGCCTCTTGCGCGAGGTGGACCGCGCGACGCTCGCCGACTCCGGCGGGTTTCTCGACTGGACGGGCGGCCGCTGCGCCTGGTGAACCCACCCGGGCCTGAGGCGGAACAGGCCCCGGCGCCCGGTCGTCTCGACTAGAATTCGTCCTCTTGCGTACCGTGAGCTTCTTCGTCGCCGGGTGGTCCTCGCTGGTGTTCGCCGCGCAGCCTGTGCTCGCGATGGGCTTCGACAACACCACCAACGACGGAGGCTGGGTCGGCGAGAACGCCCGCTTCTATTGCGAGCGCGACTGCGCCGGCCTCGCGGGGCTGCTCGTCGAGGCGCGCCCCGAACCCGGCACCTGGGGCCCCGGCAGCTTCGACGCCTCGGTGCCGAACCACAGCCGGACCACGTTCTTCTACGTACATCTCGGTCGCTACGCGCTCCGGCTCTCGGCGGAGTTCACCGATGGGGGCCGTGATGCCCCGCGCCCCGAGTTCGTGGTGACGGCCGATATGGCGTCCGGCACGCCGCCCGGCCCGATGTCGGTGCTCGCATTCGACGGCGGATCGATCTCCTTCGGCTGGCCCGCGGCCACCGACGACGGCAGCGGCGTGGCTTTCTACGCCGTATACGCCGCGTGGGCGCCCGACCCCGCGCAGCGCTTCGGCTTTCTGGGCGGAGGCCCGGCCCCGACCCTGGGCACCACCCACGGCCCGGGCACGTGGAACTTCATGGTCGACGCGTACGACCTGGTGAACCGCTACGGAGGCTCGGGCACGCTCCCGGGCTCGTTGACCATCGTGGCCAGCTCTGCGATCGCCGTGCCTCCGGCGCCGACGCCCACCCAGCTTCTGTTTCCCAGCCGCGACGTGAGCTTCACCCTCGCCCCGGTCGGCGACGCGTGGACCTTCCTCGCCGAGAGCGAAGATGGGGGCGTGTTCGCCGGCATCGTGGGTCGTCAGCTGGGCGGCTCGACCCAGGTCAACGGCTACATCGGCGAGTGCCGTTACCGCATCCGCGGGTCGATCTCGATCGACGGCAGCGTCAGCGACTGGTCACTACCGTCGCCATGGTTCACCGTCGACGTGGCTCCGCCCTCGACGCCGGTGTCGCCGTTGGTCGCGCGGACGAGCGGCGCGATCACGCTCTCGTGGCCGGCGTCGACCGACTCGTGCAGCGGAGTCGAAGGGTACGAAGTGGAGCGCGACGTCGATGCCGGCGCATGGGGCCCCGTCGGTCCGCGCAGCCCGGGGCTGACGCGCGTCGACGCGCCCGGCGACGAGGCCCGTCGCTACCGTGTTCGCGCCGTCGACCTTGCGGGCCACCCGAGCGACTGGGCCGACGTTCCGCTCGCGGCGGTCCCCCTCGATGCGGGACTCACCGATGCGGGACTCACCGATGCGGGACTCACCGACGCGGGACTCACCGACGCGGGACTCACCGACGCCGGCCCGATGACCGCCGATGACGCCGGGGTCAGTCATGGTCCCTCGATACTGCGCGTGGGTTGCGGCTGTGGGGCGGGCGACCCGGCGGACCTGGTGCTCGGGCTCTGTTTCTCCTGGCGCGTGCGTCGACGCCGCCGACCGCTGCCGCGGGCCTGAAGCGGTTCTTCGGCAGCGGCGCAGCCCCGGCTTCGCCGCACCACGAGCACCTCGATGACGGCACCTGGGGGCTGACGGTGATGGGCTTCTACGGCGCGCTGAGCGGAGCGCGCTCGTACTCCCTCGGCTTCGACACCATCGACCAGGGCACCTCGGTGCCGAGGTGACCTTCGTCGCGATTCGTTGGAAACGATGCACCCTGACCCCGAGCGCGAGAAGGTGCGCGCATGGCTGACGAGCTGGCACCGTTTTTCCTGGGCGCATACGGCGAGAACAACGACTTCTTCGAGAAGACGGTGACCGAGCTGCTGCGCGACCACGTGTACTGGCGCCGCAACTTCCACCCGCAGGACGAGCCGCCCATCACCACCCGCGAGCAGTACGCGCCGGCCTTCCTCGACGGGCTGGCGAAGACGAGCCACGAGCTCCACCAGTTGACCGCGCAGCTCAAGCGCTCGGTGCCCTTCTTCCACCCGCGCTACCTCGGGCACATGGTGAGCGACCTCCTGATGCCGGGCCTCATCGCCCAGCTCGTCACCACGCTCTACAACCCCAACAACATCGTCGAGGAGGTCGCGCCGGTGACGGTGGAGCTCGAGCTCCAGGTCGGCCGGCAGCTGTGCACCATGGTCGGCTACGCGGTCGACTCCGCCCAGCGCCCCTGCGCGCTCGGGCACCTCACTTCGGGCGGCACGTTGGCCAACGACGAGGGCCTGTGGCTCGCCCGCGCGGTGAAGCTCTACCCGCTGGCGGTGCGCGACGCGTGCCTGCGCCTCGGCGTGTGGCCCGAGCCCGCGCTGCAGCAGGCCGATGACTTCGCGCTGCTCAACTGGTCCACCGCGCAGGTCCTCGCGCTCGCCGGCACGCTCGAGCAGCACGCCCGCGCCCCGGAGCTCCTCGCCGAGGTGGCGGTCTCTCGCGTCGAGAACCTCGGGCTGGCGCGCTTCTGTGCGGTGCACCCGCTGGTCGCCGAGCTGGTGGTGCTCGCGCCCGCGACGGCCCACTACTCGTGGCTCAAGGCGATGAAGCTGCTGGGCCTGGGCAGCGCGCAGCTGCTCGAGGTGCCGACGGTGCAGGCGCGCCTCGATGTGAAGGCCCTCGAGGCCATGCTCGCCGAGCGCGCGGCGAAGCGGTTGCCGGTGTTGGCGGTGGTGGGCGTGTACGGCACCACCGAGTTCGGCACCCTCGACCCGATTCACGAGCTCGCGGCGCTCAACGGGAAGCCGTTGCACTACTGGCTCCACGTCGACGCGGCGTGGGGCGGCTACATCCCCAGCCTGTTCCGCGACGAGGCCGGCGCGCTGCGGCCGCGCGAAGAGGTGGGCCGCGAGTTCCGCTACTTCCCCAGCGACCGCGTGTACCGCTCGACGGCGGCGCTCGCGCAGGCCGACTCCATCACCGTCGACCCGCACAAGCTGGGCTTCGTGCCCTTCGGCGCAGGCGCCTTCCTCGCGAAGGACCGCCGGGTGTTCGACCTCGTGCTGCAAGACGCGTCGTACGTCTTCGTCTCCAGCGACGACGACGACGAGGCGCGCTACCGCAAGCTGGGCCGCTTCAGCCTCGAGGGGAGCAAACCCGGCGCCGCCGCGGCCGCCTGCTACGTCAACCACCGGGTGCTGCCGCTCGACGCCGCGCACTTCGGCCGGCTCATCGCGCGCTCGGTGCACACCTGCGAGCTGGTGTTCGATCGCCTCAAGACCCTCGCGGTGCAGCTCGAGCCCCATGCGCGCCTGTGCGTGCCCTTCGAGCCCGATTGCAACCTGGTGTGCCTGGCCTTCAACCCGAAGGGCAACCGCTCACTCTCCGCGGCCAACGCCTACGGGCGCAAGCTGTATGGCGAGATGTCGGTGCGCGCCGACGTGCCGATGCAGCTGCGGCGCTTCTTCGGCTCGTGCACCACGGTGTCGCTCTCGCACCTCGGCGCGACGGAGTTGGCCCGCATCGGCGCCGAGCTCGACCTCGACCTCGCGCGGCCCGACGACACCGGGCTGTTCCTGCTGCGGCACACGCTGATGAACCCGTGGTTGCTCAGCCCCCAGGCTGCGGGCGCGCCGAGCCACGTCGAGGCGTACTGCGACTACCTCGCGGAACTGGTCACGGCCTGAGCCGCGGCGCCGGCTCACGAACGATTGGCTCCGGCCGCGCGGTCAGCGAGGCTGCGCTGCTCCCGGTCGACCCGGAGCACGACGGCCTCGCGAAGGAGCTCGCTGGGAAGGTGGCGACCTGCTGCCGCGCGAAGCCCTGATGGGTCTGGGCGTCGCGCTTCGTCCTCTGGTCAGCCCGCAGTCGGTGTAAGCGCTGTCCCATGAAGCCGCTGCGCACCATCGACTCCGTCGAGACGAAGGAGGGCACCCTCGCCCTCAAGCAGCGCGGCGAGCGCGACTTCCTCATCACCATCGATGGCCGGGTGCTGATGTCGAGCACCGCGCACCGCTCGGAGCAGGCCCTGGGCATCGTCGCCTGCCGCCGCCTGGCGAACTACGCCGTGCCGCGGGTGCTGGTCGGCGGGCTGGGCATGGGCTTCACGCTGCGCGCGGTGCTCGACGAGCTGCCGAAGAACGCGCGCGTCACCGTCGCCGAGCTCAACCCCATCACCGAGACGTGGTGCCGCGGGCCGCTCGCCGAGCTCACCGCGCACGCGGTGGAAGACCCGCGCGTGAAGGTAGAGATCATCGACGTGGCGAAGGCCATCGCGCGCGCCGCCTCAGGCCAGCCGGGGCTCCGCTTCGACGCGATCGTCATCGACCTCTACGTCGGTCCCGACGCCGCCTCCACGCGGGACGATCCCCTCTACGGCCGTCGCGCTGCGGCGCAGGCCTGCCAGGCGCTCACCGCGGGCGGGGTGTTCAGCATCTGGGGCGAGGCCTACGACGAGACGTATGCGCAGCGGCTCGAGCGCGTGGGCTTTGACGTGCGCTACGAGCGGCCGGGCAAGGGCGGGCTCCGGCACGTGGTGTACGTGGCGACCAAGCGCTGAGCCTGGAGCGACGCGAAGCCCGTCATGCGCAGCAGCGGTGTCCCCCGGACAGACACCGGCGGCCTCGAGCTGCTCCACACAGCCGCTTCGTTGCAGCGACGCGGCTGCCCCTCACCCCTTTGGCGCCACGGAAACCCGGCGCAGCGCGAGCACCTGCGCCACCACCAACACCACGAGGCAGATGCCAGCGAGGGCGAGGTAGCTGGTGACGAGGCGGTGCTCACTCCAGCCGTAGACGTCGACGAGCCGCGAGGCGTCCGAGAGCCCGACGCCCTCGATGCTCCCGAAGGGGATCTCTGCGACGTCGCGCCACGCAGAGAGCCACTGCGCGAAGACCGCCGCGAAGGCGCCCGCGCCGATGGTGAGAAAGCCCCAGCGGAGCCCGCCGCGCGAGAGCCGGGCCCCGTCGGGGAGGTGGACGGTCAGCATCAACAGCGTGCTCCACACCAGCGCGCCGCCGTCGCCGCCGAAGACGACGAGGGTCTCCATGGTGCGGACGGGGAGCAGCAGCCCGACGAGCAGCAGCGCGCCGATGCCCAGCACCCACTTGAGGTGCGCGCGCCGAAAGAAGCCCCACGCCCCCAGCCCCGCGAGCTCGAGCCCGATGAAGGGGAAGTCGCGCTCGTGACCGCCGAACGTCATCCACGGGATCGGCACCGCGAACGAGCCACACAGCCAGGCGGTCGTCGCGTGGCCCAGCTCGTGGAGCCACATCGCGAAGAAGAGACCGAGCAGGAAGCGCAGCGGCGTGAAGGCGACGAGCAGCATCACGCCCAGGGCGATGGGCAACGCGAAGCGGCGGGCGCGCGCGAAGCCGGGGTTGCTCGGCACCTCCATCGGCGTCGCGGGCGCAGGCGGGGGAAGACCGTGGATGGGGCAGTCGTAGAAGTGTCCGGTCTCGGCGCCACAGGCCTGGCACGGGGTCGTCATCGCGCGGTGAGCGTAGTCGCAAGCGGGTTCCACGTTCGGCATCCGCTCCCCGCGGCGTCGAACTCCGCCTGCAGCGCGTTGAAGGACTCTGTCGTTGCGTGGGTGAGGATGAACACGGCCTCGCCCACGGGGCGCTCATCGGCGACGCGCGCGAGCCAGGTTCTCTCGGTCTTCGGTGCCATCGGGGCATCGTACCGCCGCGCGCGTACGACCGGGTTCAGGGGTGACGCTGCGTCACCGGCACAGCTCCCGGCAGCCGTCCTGCCAGGGCTGCGTGGCGTCACAGGTCGTGGTCTTCAGGCGCTCCGCGCACTTCGCTGTGAGCACCAGGTCCACGCTGCCAGTGCCCCCGTCTGCGAGGAGGCAGCCGTCACGCACCGCGAGCCGTCGCGCGGGCTGGTGGAGCGTCGCTTCGACGAAACCCAGGCGCTCCTGAATGGCCCGCGCTGGTAGTGACGGAACGGGCGAGCGCCCGCGTGGGCTCGCTGTCCGTCGCCGGTGGCAACGAGCTGCCGGTGTTCGCCGACTGCCCGACGGGCGCAGGTGACGCTCGACCGCCTGGAGTCGACGGTGCCTCAGCTCCCCAGTCGCTGCGTGACGATGCGGAGGCCCAGCCCTTCGAATTGATAGGCTCGGAACGCCTTCGCTGACGCAAGGGGCTTAACTTGGGACCTCATGGACTTCCTGTGGGTGACGGGAGCGGCGGCGAGAGCGTGATGCCGCCGCAGCAGAGGAAGATCATCGCGATGAGTGCGTGAGCTGAATGAAAGCCATACGCGCG
>JBBRUE010000154.1:0-10577 GCA_038248085.1 Myxococcales bacterium
AGCCGCGAGGATGGCCCGGGTCTCCTCGAGGCCGAACGCGGGGCCCAGGCCGACGCCGTGGTAGGTGAAGAGGTGGTGGCCGAGCTCGGGCACCAGCTCCGGCGGCACCGGCGTGGTCACCGAGTCGCCGTAGCCGGTGGTGACGCCGTAGATGACGCCTTCCTCGGCGAGCGTGCGCGCGACGTGGGCCGCGCCGGCCTCGATGCGCGCGAGGAAGCGTTCGTCGCCTGAGAGCCGGCCGTTCACCTCCCGGCGGGACAGGGCCGCCACGTCTTCGAGGTGGAGCGGGTGGCCGTCAAAGGTGATGAGCTGCGTCATGTCGCTCGGCTCGTAGCGTGCTGCGCTACGCGTTGCAGCCACATTTGCTACAAGGGCCTCGTCTCGTTTCTGGGAGGAGGCGTCATCGTGTGGATCCGCATTGCTGCTCTCGCCGCGCTCGCGTTCCTGGTTGCCGGTTGTGGAGCCAACAAGAACAAGTACATCCGTCGTCAGGCCTCGCAAGATCTCTCGTGTTCCGAGGGCCAGGTGCACCTCTCGACGGTCTCCAAGTCGGGCGCGCAATACCTCGCCCAGGCCTGCGGTCGTCGCGCGGTCTACACGTACTCGAAGGAGACCGGCGCGGTGCGCATCTCCGAGGTCGAGGGGCTCAGCACGACCGGACAGCCGGTGGTGATGCAGCCTCCCGGTCGTGGTGGTGACGTTCCGCCGCCGCCCCCGCCGCCGCCGCCCCCGACCCCCGGATTGATGCTGCTCGGCCTGCTGGTGGCCAGCGTCCTGTCGCAGGCGGCCCTCGAGGACGCCGGCACCTTCACGCCTGACGCCGGCCCGGTCATCGAGCCGCCCAGCGCGAAGTGCGAGGGCGCCCCCCAGTACCCGCAGTCGGAGCGCGCCAGCGGCATCCAGGCCTCGGTCACGCTCCACGTCACGCTCAGCCCGGACGGGGGGGTGACGGAAAAGAAGGTCACCGCGTCGGCCGGGCCCGCCTTCGACGCCGCGGCCCTCGCGTCGCTCGAGCACTGCACGTTGACCCCGGCGCGCGTCGACGGGGTGCCCGCTGCGTCGCTGATCGAGCTGACCGTCGAGTTCGTACCCCCGGTGCTCCCGTGGACGCTGGCGGGCGAGGTGGTCGGCGCGCTCGGTGAGGCGTTGCCGGCCGCCACGGTGAGCCTCGCCGGGCAAGACGCGCGCACCGACGCCAACGGCCACTTCACGCTCACCTTCGACGCGCTGCCGGCGGGCGATGCCTGGGTGACCGTGGAGCGGGAAGGGTACGCGCTCAAGGGCTTCCCCGAGCTGTTCCGCAGCGGGCAGACCACCACCGTGCGTTACGGGCTGGTGAAGAGCCGCGGCTTCGAGACACGCGTGGAAGGCAGCCGGTTGCTGCCCTCCGTGCCCGACGCCGACCAGTCGCCGCAGGTCAGCCGCTTCTCGCTCACCCGGGCCGACATCGATCGCACGCCGGGCGCCCTGGAGGACATCACGCGCGTGGTGCAGCAGCTCCCCGGCGTCGCGGCGGATCCCGACCTCCTCGCCAACTTCTTCGTGCGGGGCGGCGGGCCGGACGAGACGATCGTCTTCATCGACGGTGTGCCGCTCTCGAACCCGTACCACCTCGGCGGCTTCGCCAGCATCATCAACCCGCTGCTGATCGAGTCGGCCGACTTCTATGCGGGCGCCGCGCCGGCCCGCTACGAGCCTGCGCTCTCGGGCGTGCTCGACGTGAAGTACGTCCGGGGCGACACCAAGAAGGTGAAGATCATCGCCGACGTGTCGATGCTGACCGCGAAGGTGCGCGCCGACGTGCCGCTGGGAATCGAGGGCCTGTCGGCGGTGGTCAGCTTCCGCCGCAGCTACTTCGAGGCGTACTTCGCGGTGCTCAAGGCCTTCAAGCTCTTCGGCCAGAACGTGGTGGCGCCCGACATCACCGAGGCCTTCGCGCGCGTCTCGTACCGTCGCGGCAAGCACCTCACGATGTTGACCTTCACCCACGCCTCCGACGGCACCAGCTTCGTGGTGAAGCCGGGGGAAGAGGTGCTGATCAACTTCGCCGGTGATCTCAAGATCGCCAACAACGCGCAGATCGTCAGCCTGCGCCACGAGGTCGATCTCCCCGGCGACAGCGAGCTGAGCTTCACCGCCGCGTACCTGCGCGATCAGAACGCCTTCGACGTGCAGGGCACCATCGACCTCGCCACGGCCGCGCTGCGCAACGACGTGGTGCTGCGCGGCGACCTGAAGTGGGTCTTCTCGAAGCAGCACCGCTCGTCGGTCGGCGTGCAGTACGCGTATCGGCAGATCAACCTCACCGGCACCGTCGCCGATTCACGCGGCCTGGCGCCCTGGGCCCGCGAGCCGATCGTCGACAACCACCGCCAGGCGCTGAACATCTCGCCCTCGCTGACCCGCAACGTGCTCTCGGCCTACGCGGAGCACACCTTCCGCCTGCTCGATCCCCTCGCCTTCGAGGGCGGCGTGCGCGCGCAGTACGACGTGAGCAACCTGCAGTTCAGCGGCTCGGCGCGGGTGGCGACGGCGGTGACCTTGCCCACGCTCACGGTGCTCAAGCTGTCGGGCGGCTACGTGCTGCAGCCGGTGCAGACCGCGCTCGCGCTCGACCCCACCTACGGCAACCCGGGGTTGACGCCCGAGCGCACGGCGTCCTTGATCGCCGCCGTCGAGCAACCGCTCCCCTTCGAGGCGCTGCTGAAGATCGAAGGCTGGAGCAAGTGGCTCTCGAACCTCGTGGTGAACCCCGACAGCAACGCCGGCGTGCAGGACCGCGTGGCGCAGGGGCTGCCGGCGTACACCAACGCAGGCACCGGGCTCGCGTACGGCGTCGACGCCATGCTCTTCGGCCGCACCCGGCAGTTCTCGTACAACGTCGGCGTGGGCGCGCTGCGGGCCGATCGCACCAACCCGCTGGCGACGCTGCGCACCACCTACCCCGTGCAGTGGGAGCAGCAGTTCACCGCCGCGGCCGGGCTCTCGTGGTCGCCGAACTCCAAGTGGCTGTTCACCACCCGCGCGAACTTCCGCACCGGCCGGCCGTACACCCCGATCACCACCTTCGTGACGGATCCCTCGAATACGTACTGGCAGCCGCAGTACGGCACCACCTCGGGCGCGCGGTACCCCTTCTTCTTCGAGCTCAGCGTGCGCGGGGAGCACCGCTTCCAGTGGGGCCCGCTGCAGTGTTCGCTGTACCTCGAGGTGTTGAACCTCACGAACACGATGAACGTCTTCAGCTGGGTCTACGGGACCGGCGACGTGGCGACCGGCGTGCAGCCCAACCAGGGCCGCTTCACACACTTGCCGATTCGCCCGTTCCTCGGGTTGCGCTTCGAATACTGAGTCCGTGCCCGGGACGGGGCAAAACGGGCTAAGGCCCTCTCCCAGCCGTGCGCGTCGACTTCTCCATCGCCAACTGGTCCGCCTGGGCGCCCGGTCTCCCCACCCAGGACGCCTGGCGTGCGTGGGCCCTCGCGCCTCCGGTCGCGCCGCGGGGAACCGACTTGCCCCCGCTGACCGAGGTGCCGGCCATGGCGCGCCGCCGCATCGAGAAGCTCGGCCGCCTCGCCTTCCAGGTCGCTGCGTGGTGCGAGGGTGACGCGCGGGGTCTGCCGCTGGTGTTCGCTTCCCGTCACGGGGAGCCGGGGCGCGGCGTCGAGCTGCTCACCATGCTGGCGAAGGGCGAGGTGCTCTCGCCGACCAGCTTCGCGCTCTCGGTGCACAACGCCATCGGCGCCCAGTACTCGATCATCCGCCAGGACCCCGCCAACCTCACCGCGGTCTCCAACGGCATCTTCACCCTCGAGGCGGGGCTGATCGAAGCCGCGACGCTGCTGACCGAGTCGCCCGAGGTGATGCTGGTCGTCTACGACTCCAGCCCGCCGCCGCTCTACGCGCACTTCTGGGACGAGCCGTCGGCTGACTTCGCCTTCGCCTGGCGCCTCACCGGGGGCACCGACTTTTCCCTCGAGAGCACCCAGCCGGCGGCGTCTGAGCCCCTCGAACTCGACCTCCCGCGCGCCCTGTCGGTGCTCCGCTTCGTCCTCGGCGCCGAGCCGTCGCTGGAGTGGGCCGACCAGGCCGCCGGCTGGCGTTGGAGCCGCGGTGGGTAAGCGCCTCGACATCGCCTACCGGGTGGTCGCCACCGGCTTCTGCTTCTTCGTCTTCGGGTCGAGCGGCCTCGTGCTCGGGGTCATCGGCTTCCCGCTGCTCCTGCTCTTCATCCGCGACCCGAAGAAGCGGCTGCGCGCGTCCCGCTTCATGGTTCACCACTTCTTCCGCTTCTTCATCGGGCTGATGAACTTCGTGCGGGTGATCTCCTACGAGCTCCACGGCATCGAGCGGCTCCAGCGGCCGGGGCTGTTGATCTTGAGCAACCACCCCTCGCTCATCGACGTGGTGTTCATCATCTCGCTCATTCCCCAGTCTGGCTGCGTCGTGAAGGCGGGCGTCGCCCGCAACCCCTTCACCCGCGGCCCGGTGCTCGCCGCCGGCTACATCATCAACGACGCCGGGGTGGCCATGGTGGACGACTGCCGCGACCACCTCACCCAGAACGAGACGATCGTCATCTTCCCCGAAGGCACCCGCACCCCGGAGTCCGGGGAGGTCGACCTCCAGCGCGGCGCGGCCAACGTCGCCATCCGTTGCCGGAAGGACGTGACACCCGTCAGCATCACCTGCAACCCCCGGGGTTTGGCGAAGTATCAGAATTGGTACCAGGTCCCCCCGAAGCGGATGCATTTCACCATCCGCGTTCACGACGATCTTCAGGTAGACCCCTTTCTGGCGTCAGGGGCTGCAGAACCAGTTGCAGTCCGCCGGTTGAACGCGCATTTGAAGAGCTTCTTCGAGCAGGAGTCCGGTCGTGCAGCCTCTTGAGCAGGAAATCGCCCAGTTCATCATCGACACCCTGTCCCTCGAGGACGTGAAGGTGGCCGACATCGACCCCGCAGCGCCGCTGTTCGTGAAGGGCCTCGGGCTCGACTCGATCGACGCGTTGGAGCTCGGCGTGGGGTTGCAGAAGAAGTACGGCATCAAGCTGTCCTCGGACGCTGCCGAGACGCGCATGCACTTCGCGTCGGTGCAGGCCCTGGCGGCGCTGGTGACCGGCCACCGCGCGGGGGCGACGCCATGACCAGGGACGCGATCTTCGACAAGTGCGTGGAGATCCTCCACGAGACCTTCGACATCGAGGTCGCGCGCATCAAGCCCGAGTCGCGGCTGTACGAGGACCTCGACATCGACTCGATCGACGCGGTCGACTTGATCGTCCGCATGAAGCCCCTGGTGGGCAAGCGCATGCAGCCCGAGGCCTTCAAGCAGGTGCGCACGGTGCAAGACGTCGTCGACGCGCTGCACACGCTCATCCACACCGACGCGGCCTGAGCCTTCGCCGCCGTGGCGCGCAACCTCGTCTTCGCCGCGCTGACGCTCCTCTACCCCTTGGCCATCTGGCTGCTCGGCGATCGCGTCGAGCCCCGGTGGTTGGCGCTCTCGCTGGTGCTGCTGGGGGCGCTCCGCCTGGCCGCGACGAAGCAGCGCAGGTGGGTCGGCCTCGCGTTGGGGGCCTTCGCGCTGGCGGCGCTGACGGGGTTCTTCAACGTCGGCTGGCCGCTCAAGTGGTACCCGGTCTTCGTCAACGGCTCGCTGCTGGTGCTCTTCGGGGTGACGCTCAAGCGGCCGCCCTCGATGGTCGAGCGGTTGGCGCGGCTGCGCGAACCTGAACTCCCGCCGCACGCAGTGGAGTACACGCGCAAGGTGACCATGGCGTGGTGTGGCTTCTTCATCGTCAACGGGACGATCGCGGCGCTGACGGCGACGGTGGGCACCGACGCGCAGTGGGCGCTCTACAACGGCGGCATCGCCTACGGCCTGATGGGTGTCTTCGCGGGCGTCGAGTACCTGGTCCGGCTCCAGGTGAAGAAGCGAAATCTGTCTCCCTCGCCCCCGGGAGGACAGGCGTGACCATGCTTCTCCCGGCCGCCACCCCACACTGGCGCACGACCTTCGCGGCGACCCCTGCGCGTCGCATCGCGCTGTTCATCGAAGATCGCCTCTCCTTCACCGCGGCGCTCTTCGCGGCGTGGGCGGAACGCAAGCAGGTGGTCCTCCCGGGTGACGTGCTCCCCGCGACGATCGCCGCGCTGGCCCCGCACGTCGATGCCTTCGCCGGCGACTTCCCCGACGTCCCCACGCTGCAGCCGGGCGCGCCCAGCACCTCCCCGTGGACCGAGCCCGATCGCGAAGCCGAAGGCCTGGTGGTCTTCACCTCCGGCAGCACCGGAGCGCCGACCGCGATCCCCAAGAAGCTCCGGCAGCTCTTCGATGAAGTGACGACGCTCGAGGCCACCTTCGGCGAGCGCCTGGGCCGCGAGGCGACGATCTTCAGCACCGTCTCGCACCAGCACATCTACGGCCTCCTCTGCTCGGTGCTCTGGCCGGTCTTCACCGGCCGCACGCTGACGGCCCGGCGCCTCGAATACCCGGAGCAGCTCGAGCAGGTCCTCGCCCCTGTGCCCTGCGTGCTCATCTCGAGCCCCGCGCACCTCAAGCGCCTGCCCGACGTGCCGACGTGGAAGACCCAGCTCCGCGCGGTCTTCTCGTCGGGTGGGCCCTTGCCGCCCGAGGGCGCCGCCAGGTCGCGCGCGGTGCTGGGCCAGCAGCCGATCGAGCTCTACGGCAGCAGCGAGACCGGCGGCATCGCCTGGCGCGAGGGCCTGGACCAACCGTGGCGTCCGCTCGCCGGGGTCGCCTTCCGTACGTCGCCCGACGACACCCTCGAGGTCCGGAGCCCGCACCTCGCCACCGACGCCTGGTTCACCACGGCCGATCGCATCGCCACCACCGGGGACACCTTCACCCTCCAGGGCCGGGCCGATCGCATCGCGAAGATCGAAGAGAAGCGCGTCTCGCTCGAGCTCATCGAGCGCACGGCCGTCTCTACCGGGTTGCTCGACGAGGCGCGGGTCCTCACGCTCCAGGGCGCACGCGTCACCCTGGGCCTGGTCGGCGTCCCGTCAGCCGAGGGCCGGGCGCTGACCCGCAAGCAGCTCGTCGATCGCCTCAAGGCGGCGCTGGCCTCGACGATCGAGCGGGTTGCACTCCCGCGCCGGTTCCGCTTCATCGACGCCATGCCGCTCAACGAGCAGGGAAAACTGACCGAACCCCGCCTCGCGCCGCTCTTCCACCCGGATCGACCCGATCCGACCTGGACCGAGCGCACCCCACACCACGCGACCCTCGAGCTGCAGATCACCCCGGCGCTCCGCGTGTTCGACGGCCACTTCCCGGGCACCCCGGTGGTCCCGGGCGTGGCGCAGCTCGACTGGGCGATCGGCTGGGGCCGCGAGGCCTTCGGCATCACCGGCAAGTTCGCGCGCATGGACGTCCTCAAGTTCCAGGCGCTGATGCTGCCCGGCCACGTGGTGCGCCTCGACCTCGACTGGAACACCGAGAAGTCGACGCTCACCTTCAAGTTCACCTCCGCGAAGGGCAACTATTCGAGCGGAAGGGTGGTGTTGTCCGCATGAAGGCCGTGGTGATGATCCCCGTGTACAACCACGAGCACGCCATCGGCGCGGTGGTGGAGCAGGTGAAGACGCACGGGCTCCCGGTGCTGCTGGTCGACGACGGCAGCAAGGCCTCGTGCGCCGCGGTGCTCGACGAGCTCGCGCAGCGCGACGGGGTGATGCTCTTTCGCCGCACGCAGAACGGCGGCAAGGGCGCGGCGGTGATCTCCGGTCTCGAGGAGGCCCACCGGCGCGGCTTCACCCACGCGGTGCAGATCGACGCCGACGGCCAGCACGCGCTGTCCGATCTCCCGAAGTTCCTCGCCCAGGCCACCGCGAACCCCGACGCGTTGATCACCGGCCAGCCGGTGTACGACGCCTCGGTGCCGAAGGGCCGGCTCTACGGCCGGTACCTCACGCACATCTTGGTGTGGATCAACACGCTCTCGCTGGCGATCAAGGACTCGATGTGCGGCTTCCGGGTCTACCCGCTCGAGCGCACCCTCAAGGCCCTGGTGCCGTCGATCGGCAAGCGCATGGACTTCGACCCGGAGATCGCGGTGCGCCTGGTGTGGGGCGGGACGAAGGTCGTGAACCTCCCGACGCACGTCAGGTACCCCACCGACGGCGTGAGCCACTTCGACCTGCTGTGGGACAACGCGCGCATCTCGGGAATGCACACCCGGTTGTTCTTCGGGATGTTGCTGCGCCTGCCGATGTTGCTGTGGCGCAAGGTCGCGGGATGAGCACCGAGCCGCAGGTGCGCAGCACGCACTGGGCGAACGTGGCCGAGGGCGGCTTCGAGTTCGGCATGTGGCTGCTGTATCTCGTGCAGCGCTACCTCGGCCGCTGGCCGTTCCGCGTGGCGATCGCGCCGGTGCTGTTCTTCTACATGTTCAAGCGCGGCCTCTCGCGGAGCTCCTCGGCCGAGTACTTCACCCGGCTCGGTCTCGAGCCGACGTTCGGCCGCACCTTCCAGCACATGGGCGCCTTCGCCGAGACGATCGTCGACAAGGCGCTCGCGGTGTCGGGGCGCTTCCCGTTCCACAAGCTCCGCTTCACCGGGCGCGAGGTGATGCTCGAGTCGATGGCGCAGAAGAAGGGCGGGGTGCTCGTCACCGCGCACATGGGCTGTCTCGAGGTCTGCCGCCTCGCCGCCGAGCGCAAAGACGGCCCCACGCTCAACGTGCTGGTGCACACCCAGAACGCCGAGCGCTTCAACGCGTTGCTCAAGCGGCTCGACCCGCACTCGCAGGTGAAGCTGATCCAGGTGACCGACGTGTCGCCGTCCACCGCGGCGCTGCTGTCGGAGAAGGTCGACGCGGGTGAATTCGTCGTGATCGCCGCCGATCGCGTTCCGCTGTCCGACGCCGCGGGGCGGACCGTGGCCGTCCCATTCCTGGGGGCCACCGCGTCCTTCCCGATCGGCCCGTGGATCCTCGCCGGGGCGCTCAGGTGCCAGGTGATCCTCTTCACCGTGCTCCACGAGGACGACACCTACCGGGTGCGCTTCGAAAAGCTGGCTGACCGGGTCGAGCTCCCGCGGGGGCGCAGGGAAGAGGCGGCCGCCGGGTACGTGCGGGCCTACGCCCAGAAACTCGAACAGCTGTGCCGTGAATCACCGTACGACTGGTTCAACTTCTTCCCGTTCTGGGAGCCGCCGCGTGCCTGAGCTTTTTCACCACATCGAGGTCGTGCCGGCGTTCTACGACGTCGACCCCATGGCGGTCGTCTGGCACGGCTACTACGTGAAGTACTTCGAGCTCGCCCGCTCGGCGCTGATGCAGCGCTTCGGCTACGGGTACCTCGAGATGCGCGACTCGGGCTTCACGTGGCCGGTGGTCGATCTCCACATCAAGTTCGTGCGCTCGGCGATGCTCGGCCAGCCTTTGCAGGTGCGCGCAGAAATCACCGAATTCGAGAACCGGCTCCGCGTCGACTACCGCATCACCAACGCCGCGGGAGAGAAGGTGACCAAGGGCCACACCATCCAGGTCGCGGTGAACGCGGTGACCAACGAGATGCAATACGTCTGTCCGAAGATCCTCTGGGACAAGCTCGGAGTCAGCCCGTGATCGGCGTGCTGCTGCTCACCCTGTGCGCCGCCCCGGCCGATCTCTCGGCCCAGGTGAAGCAGCGGCTCGTCGAAGCGCCGGTGCTCCGGGGCACCTTCGAGCAGCGCAAGCAGGTGAAGGGCTTCAAGCGGCCGCTCACCTCGAGCGGGACGTACACCGTCACCAAGGGCGAGGGTGTGCAGTGGGACACCCTCAAGCCGTTCCCCTCGCAGCTCTCGGTGCGCGCCGGCGACATCACCTCGAAGCAGGGCGAGGTGGAGGTCTTCAAGCTCGACGCCAAGACCGAGCCGACGGTGCGGGTGATCACCCAGCTCCTCTTCTCGTTGCTGGCAGGTGATCTCGAGGCGCTCGGCGCGCAGTTCACCGCGAGCGGGGAGGTCGGTGAGAAGCAGTGGCGCATCGAGCTGGCGCCGAAGTCCGAAGGCCTGAAGAAGATCTTCGTGCGCATCGCGCTCGAGGGCGACAGCGCGGTGCGCTCGGTGCACCTGATGGAAGTGAACGGTGACGCGACGCTGATCACGCTCACGCCGGGTGCGGGGAAGCCCTGAACGTGAAGCGCCTGGTCTTCGTCTGGACGCTGCTCGCGGCGCTCATCGTGGTGCACCAGGTCTCTTTGTGGACCGCGGGTCTGCCGATCGAGACCGATCTCCTCTCGCTGCTGCCGAGCGACCAGCGAGACGAGGCGGCCGAGGCCGTGCTCCACCACCTCAGCGACACCGCGTCGCGCAGCGTGGTGGTGCTGGTGACCGCGCCGACGAAACCCGAGGCCCTCACCGCCGCGACGCAGTTCGTGCAGTCGCTGACGATCCCCCGGCTCCAACGCCTCGCTGCGCCGGGAAAGCCAGCGGGAGTTCGACAACACCCGCCGGCGCTACGACACCCTCATGCGCCTGCTGCACCGCTCGGCCGCCCGGATGGATCCCGTGCTCGCCTCCTTCCGCGACCAGGTGCTCTTCCTGAAGCACAACCTCAACGCCCGCGC
>JBBRUE010000155.1:0-10529 GCA_038248085.1 Myxococcales bacterium
CCGCTTCTCGGAGTTCAAGCCGCGCTACGGCAACACCCTCGTCTGCGGCTGGGCCCACCTGCACGGCTTCCCCATCGGCATCCTCGCCAACCACGGCATCCTCTTCTCCGAGTCGGCCAACAAAGGCGCGCAGTTCATTCAGCTGTGCAATCAGGCGAACGTGCCGCTGCTGTTTTTGCAGAACATCACGGGCTTCATGGTCGGCAGCTCGTACGAGCAAGGCGGCATCATCAAGAACGGCGCGAAGCTGATCAACGCGGTGTCGAACAGCACCGTGCCGGCGATCACCATCATGATGGGCGCGAGCTACGGCGCGGGGAACTACGCGATGAACGGCCGCGCCTACGAGCCGCGCTTCCTCTACACGTGGCCCTCGCACCGCATCGCGGTGATGGGCGGCAAGCAGGCGGCCGGGGTGCTGGAGATCATTCAGCGCAACGCCGCCGAGAAGCGCAACGAGCCGGTCGACGAAGAGACGCTCGCGGGCATCAAGCAGCTCGTGGAGTACCAGATCGATCAACAGTCGAGCGCGCTCTACGCCACCGCGCGGCTGTGGGACGACGGCGTCATCGACCCGCGGGACACCCGCACCGTGCTCGCGCTCTCGTTGTCGGCCGCCTACTCGCGCGCCGTCGAGGGCACCACCAGCTGGGGCGTCTTCCGCCACTGACTCGAGAGGACCCGATGAAGACCCTCAACAAGCTGCTGGTGGCCAACCGTGGAGAGATCGCCCTGCGGGTGATGCGCACGGCCCGGAAGATGGGGCTGGCGACGGTGGCGGTGTATTCCGACGCCGACGCCTCCGCGCCCCACGTGAAGTTCGCCGACGAGGCGGTGCGCATCGGCCCGGCGCCCTCGGTGCAGTCGTACCTGCGCGCCGACGCGCTGCTCCAGGCGGCGAAGCTCACCGGCGCCGACTGCCTGCACCCCGGCTACGGCTTCCTCTCGGAGAACCCCGACTTCGCCCAGGCGGTGCTGAGCGCGGGGCTGACCTTCGTCGGGCCGAAGCCGGCGGCGATCCGCGCGATGGGGCTCAAGCGCGAAGCGAAGGCGCTGGTCGGCGCGCGCGGCGTGCCCCTGGTGCCCGGCTTCGACGGCGGCGACCAGTCCACCGCGCTGCTCGAGGCGAAGGCGCTGGAGATCGGCCTGCCGGTGATCTTCAAGCCGTCGGCGGGCGGCGGCGGCAAGGGCATGAAGATCGCGCGGAAGCCGGAAGACCTCCGCGAAGCGATCGAGTCGGGCCGGCGCGAGGCGCAGGGTGCCTTCGGGGACCCCACGCTGATCATCGAGAGGTACCTCGACCAGCCGCGGCACCTCGAGATCCAGCTCCTCGGCGACGAGCACGGGAATTTGGTTCACCTCTTCGAGCGCGAGTGCAGCATCCAGCGCCGGCACCAGAAGGTCGTCGAAGAGACGCCTTCGATGGCGCTCACCCCCGAGTCGCGCGCGCAGATGGGCGCGGCCGCGGTCGAGGTGGCGAAGGCCATCGGCTACACCAACGCGGGCACCGTGGAGTTCATCATGGACCGCGAGGGGCGCTTCTACTTCTCCGAGATGAACACCCGGCTGCAGGTCGAGCACCGCGTCACTGAGCTGGTGGTGGGCGTGGACCTCGTCGAGCTGCAGCTGCGCATCGCGCGCGGTGAGCCGTTGCCCTTCAAGCAGGAAGACCTGAAGCAGCACGGTCACGCGGTGCAGGTGCGGCTGTACGCGGAAGATCCCGCCAACGGGTTCCTCCCCAGCGTCGGGCCGGTGCACGACTTCCACGTGCACGAAGGAGGAGGACTGTTCAGCCACCCAACGTCGGCGCCCCAGGGGGCGTTGATCGTCGACTCGGGCGTCGAGAGCGGCGGTGAAGTGTCGATGCACTACGACCCGATGGCGGCGAAGGTGATCGCCTGGGGTGAAGACCGCGACGACGCGACCCGCCGCATGGTGCGCGCGCTCGAGGGCCTCTCGGTGCAGGGCGTCACCACCAACCGCGCCTTCCTCACGCGGCTGCTGCGGCACCCCGACTACCTCGCCGGCCGGCTCCACACCGGCTTCATCGACGAGAAGATGGGCGACGCGCTCGCCGAGCCGCTGAACCCCGAGCGCACGCACCTCTGCGCGGTCGCTGCCACGCTCGCGCAGCACCTCGCGCGCCGCGAGAAAGACGACTACCTCCCGAACGTGCTGAGCGGCTTCCGCAACAACCGCTCGGCGGATCAGTTCGCCGAGTACACGAACGAGACACGGGTCGAGTACCGCGCCCTCCCTCCCGCGCCCAGCGCGAGCGGGGTGAGGGGCCGCTTCCTCGTGAACGGCGCCCCGTGGCTCGTCGTCTCGTGGGACGCCCCCGCGCTCACCCTCGAGTCCCCCGAAGGCCTGCGCCAGCGCGTGCGCGTGGTGGCCGCCGACGGGAAGCTCTTCGTGCACTCGCGCCTGGGTGACGAGGTGCTCGTCGAGAAGCCCCGCTTCCCGGCTGCCGCTGACGCCTCGGTGAAGGGCGGCTTCATGGCCCCCATGCCCGGCAAGGTGGTGAAGGTCTTCGTGAAGGACGGCGAGGTGGTGAAGGCCGGTCAGACCCTGCTGGTGCTCGAGGCGATGAAGATGGAGCAGGCCACCCGCAGCCCCGCCGACGGCGTGGTGAAGCAGGTGCTGGTGCGCGAAGGCGACCAGGTCACCGCCGGGCAGATCCTTGTGGTCATGAACGAGAGCTGAACGGTCCCGGGGCGCACGTCGCCGCGGTCACTCCACGAGGGTGACTGCCTCACCCAGGGCCAGGGAGAGCTCGTCGACGAGGTGCTGCCGAATGCGCCGACAGGGGACCTTCTCCATCGTCCAGAGCGCGGCACCGCCGCAGACGACGCCACGGAAGTACAGGTACTCGCGCTCCAGCGCCGCGAGGTCGAGGAGATCGATCGGGGCCCGCAGCCGCGCTCTCCTTTCCGCGTCAGTGGGCAGCTTCGGCGCGGCGAGCGTCACCTGGAGTCGCTCCAACAGCGCGGCCGCAGCCTTGGCGGTGATCACCGCGCGAAACGCTCCCGGCGCGGCGGTATCGACCGAGAAGTCATCGGCGGGCCGGTATCGCCAGCCCTCGGGAGTGCGCACGAGAACCTCGACCAGGCCGCGCTCCCGGTGAACATGGTCCGGGCGGCCGGCAGGCTGCTGCTCCAGCGTGGCCTCATCCGCGTGCCGCGCCTCCTTGAGCGCATCCCACTGCGCCTCCGAGAGCTCCAGGCGTGCCTGTTCCTTCGCCGTCAGTCGTTCACCGCGTGCGGCCTTCTCGAGGACCGCTTCGAGTTTCGTCGGCATGTGGCAGGACTACGGGTGGCAGGTCGCCCCCGTCAACGCCAACCACTCAGCCGACGGCCACCCCGAACAACGCGCCCACGCCCGCGGTGAACCCCATCGCCAGCGCGCCCCAGAAGGTCACGCGGGCGACGGCGATGGGCACCTTCGCGCCGCCGGCCTTTGCCGAGAGCGTGCCCACCGCCGCCAGCGCGAGCAACGAGGCGCCCCCGACGCCGAGCATCGTCCACATCGCTCCATGCATGATCAAGGGCATGACGACCGCGACGACCAGGGGCACAGCCGCACCCACCGAGAAGGCGGCGGCCGAAGCCAACGCCGCCTGGATCGGCTTGGCAGCCACCAGCTCGGACAGGCCGAGTTCGTCGCGCATGTGCGCGTCGAGCGCGTTCGACTTCATCAACTGCTCCGCGACCTGCTTCGCCAACTCGAGGCTGAGGCCGCGCTTCACGTAGATGGTCGCCAGCTCCTTGTGCTCGCCGGCCGGGTCGGTGGCGAGCTCCACCTTCTCGCGCTCGACGTCCGCGCGCTCGGTGTCGGCCTGCGACGAGACCGAGACGTACTCGCCCGCGGCCATCGACATCGCGCCGGCCACCAACCCGGCCACGCCGATGAGCAGCATGGCCCTGGGCTCGACGTTCGAGGCCGCCACGCCCATCAACAGGCTGGCGGTGGACACGATGCCGTCATTGGCCCCGAGCACCGACGCGCGCAGCCAGTTGATGCTGCCGCTGCGGTGCCGCTCCTGGTGTTTCTTGAGTCTCGACATCGAAGCTCTCCTCAGCGCGAAGGCGCGACTTCCAGCGCGGCCTCTACCAGAGGATGCAGCCCGCTGCCCTTTCGCCACGCGGCGTAGATCGGAAACGACGCTGCCGGCCGCTCGAGCTTCTGCGCGAGCACCCCCGCCACCTTCGGCCCCGCCGCCGTCAGCCAGGGCACCAGCGAGAAGCCGAGCCCGGCGGCCACGAAGCCGAGAATGGTGTCCGACGAATCGGCGGCGAAGCCCTCGCGCGGCGCCACCCCGTGCTGCCGTAGCGCCTCGAGCTGCAGCCCCTTGAGCGTGCGATCGGAGTGGTAGGCGATGAACGGCACCGACTCCAGCGAGGCCAGGGTCAGCTTCCCCTTCTGCGCGAAGGGACCGTGGGTGGGCGCGACGATCCACCCTTCGGTGCGGCCGATCTCCTTCGCCGCGATGTCCCCGGGGATCTCGGGGAGCCAGTCGACCAGCACGTCGGTCTCGCCCGTGCGCAGCAACGAGAGATCCGCCGTCGCCACGTCGGTCAGCGCGACCGTGATGTCGGGCCGCTTGAGCTGCAGCCGCCGCAACCACTCGGGCACCAGGTGCCGCAGCAGGTGCCCGGCGGCGTGCATCTTCAAGGTGCCCCCGACCACCCCGCCCTTCACCCGCGCCTCGATGATCGGCAACTGCTCGAAGAACGACTCCACCGCGTCGAAGAGCACCTGCCCCCGCGGCGTGAGCACCACCCGGTCCTTCCCCACCCGCTCGAAGAGCTTCACCCCCAGGTCGTCCTCGAGCCGCCGCACCTGCTGGTGCACCCCGGGCTGGGTGATGGGGTACGGAAAGGCCCGGGCCGCGCGCGCATAGCCCTGCGTCTTCGCCACCCAATAGAAGCCCTCGAGACGCTGGAGGTTCATCATTCACCCCAGCTTATCAATGAACTCGTTTCCCGTTTCTCACCGTTTCCAACCCTCGGGCGTTTCATCTCGGTTGCCCGCCGCGCCCACCACGTGATGCCCTTCTCGGTGCTGAGAGTTGGGCTCGACCTCCTCTTCTGAATTCCATGGAGCGTCTAGGCGAGCAGGTCCATATTGCCCGCCGTGCCAGTCATCATCGGAGTCCCGAAAGAGACGCTGCCCGGCGAAAAGCGGGTGGCTGCTACCCCTGAATCCATCAAGAAGTTGAAGGACCGCGGCCTGGGCATTCGTGTCCAGCGGGGAGCGGGCCTGGCGGCCGGCATCAGCGACGACGCCTACGTCGCCGCGGGCGCCGAGCTCACCGACACCCCGTGGGACCACGACGTCGTCTTCAAGGTGCGGCCGCCCACGTTGGCGGAGGCCGGGCTCCTCAAGGAAGGGGCGTTGCTGGTCAGCCTCATTCAGCCGGCGAGCAACCCCGGTCTCGTCGACGCCCTCAAGGCGCGCAAGGCCACGGTGCTGGCGCTCGAGAAGGTGCCCCGCATCACCCGCGCCCAGAAGATGGACGTGCTGTCGTCGATGGCGAACCTCTCGGGGTACCGCGCCGTCGTCGAGGCGGCCGCGCACTACCAGGGCTTCTTCAGCCCGCAGATCACCGCGGCCGGCGCGTCACCCCCGGCGAAGGTGTTGATCATCGGCGCCGGCGTGGCCGGCCTGGCCGCCGTCGGAGCCGCCCGCGCGCTGGGCGCCGACGTCCGCGGCTTCGATACCCGCGCCGCTGCGCGCGAACAGGTCGAGAGCCTCGGGGCGCGCTTCCTCGAGGTGAAGCTCAAGGAGAGCGGTGAAGGACAGGGTGGCTACGCGAAGGTGATGTCGCCCGAGTTCATCGCCGCCGAGATGGAACTCTTCCGCGTGCAGGCGCGGGAATGCGACGTGATCATCACCACCGCGCTGGTGCCAGGCGCGAAGGCCCCGACGCTGCTGCCGCGCGACGTGGTCGACTGCCTCAAGCCCGGCTCGGTGGTCGTCGACATGGCCGCCGAACAAGGCGGTAACTGCGAGCTGACGAAGCCGGGGGAGATCGTCGTCCACCAGGGCGTACAGATCCTCGGGTTCACCGATCTCGCCAGCCGCATGGCGCCGACCTCGAGCCGCTTCTTCTCGATGAACCTGTGGCACCTCTCGGGCGAGCTCGGGAAGGGCGACGCGGTCACCATCGATCTCGCGAACGACGTGGTGCGCCCCGCCCTGGTGCTCCACAACGGCGAGCTGCTCCCGCCTCCGCCGGTGAAGGAACCGGCGCCCGCGCCCAAGGCGCCCCCTGCCGACGCCAAGCCGGTGCAGCAGCAGGTCCTCTCGCCGGTCCGCCGCGCGTGGGGCAGCACGGTGGGAGGCCTGGGGCTGATCGTGCTCCTCTTCGTCCTCGGCCGCTTCGCGCCGGCCGACTTCCTCCAGCACTCGACGGTCTTCGTGCTCGCCTGCTTCGTGGGTTGGCAGGTGATCTGGTCGGTCTCTGCGGCACTCCACACCCCGCTGATGAGCGTCACCAACGCCATCTCGGGCATCATCATCATCGGCGGCATGTTGCAGGTCGGAGGGACGCTCGACGTCGCGTCGATTCTCGGCGCGCTGGCGGTGCTCTTCGCGGCCATCAACATCGCCGGCGGCTTCCTGGTCACGGGTCGAATGCTCAAGATGTTCAAACGGGGTCCTGACGCCGCACCGGTTTCCTCTCACGGAGGGCACGGGCGATGAGCGGCGTGGTGATCGTGGCGTACCTCGCGGCGGGCGTGCTCTTCATCCGCTCGCTGGGCGGGCTCTCGAAGCAGGAGACCGCCGGCCAGGGCAACGTGTTCGGCATCATGGGCATGGGCCTGGCCATCGTCGTCACCTCGGTGGCCTGGATCATGGACCGCGACCTGACCGCCTCGGCGACCGGGCTCGGCGTGCTGGTGGGCGCGGCCGTCATCGGCGGGCTCATCGGCGCAGTGCTCGCGCGCCGGGTCGAGATGACCGGCATGCCGGAGCTGGTGGCCGTGCTGCACAGCTTCGTCGGTCTCGCGGCCGTGCTGGTCGGCTTCTCGTCGTACATGCGCCCTGCGGCGACGGCCTTCAACGACGAGCTCCACCACACCGTGCACGCGGTGGAGATCTGGGTGGGCATCGCGGTCGGCGCGATCACCCTCACCGGCAGCATCATCGCGTGGGCGAAGTTGAAGGGCACGCTGTCGGGCAAGCCGCTGCTGCTGCCCGCACGTCACCTGCTCAACGCCACGCTGGCGGCGGCGATCATCGGGCTGGCCGTGCCCTTCCTGCAGTCGCACGGCACCGAGGGCCTGCCCTACCTGCTGGTGATGACGGTGCTGGCCTCGCTGCTGGGCTTCCACCTCGTGCTGGCCATCGGCGGCGCCGACATGCCGGTGGTGGTGTCGTTGCTCAACAGCTACTCCGGCTGGGCGGCAGCGGCGGCGGGCTTCATGCTCGCCAACGACCTGCTGATCGTCACCGGGGCGCTCGTCGGTTCGTCGGGCGCGATCCTCTCGATCATCATGTGCCGCGCGATGAACCGGTCGATCCTCAACGTGGTGTTCGGCGGCTTCGGGACCGGTGACGCCAAGCCGACCGCGCCGGGTGCCGTGCCCGCGGGCGACGTGACCGAGATGAAGGCCGACGAGGTGGCCCGCAGGCTCCTCGACGCGCGCAGCGTGGTGATCGTGCCGGGCTACGGCATGGCCGTCTCCCGCGCCCAGGCCACGGTGAAGGAGCTGACGATGACGCTCCGCGAGAAGGGCGTGAACGTGCGGTTCGCGATTCACCCCGTCGCTGGGCGGCTCCCCGGTCACATGAACGTGCTGCTCGCCGAGGCCGGCGTGCCGTACGACATCGTGCTCGAGATGGAGCACGTCAACCCCGACTTCCCCAACACCGACGTGGTGCTGGTGATCGGCGCCAACGACATCGTCAACCCGGGCGCGCTCACTGATCCGAGCTCGAGCATCTACGGGATGCCGGTGCTCGAGGTGTGGAAGGCGAAGCTGACCGTGGTGTTCAAGCGCGGCATGGCGGCGGGCTACGCCGGCGTCGAGAACCCGCTCTTCTACCTCGAGAACACGCGCATGCTGTTCGGCGACGCGAAGAAGAGCGTCGACGCGCTGGTCGCCGAAGTGAAGAAGTAGCCCTCACCCTCTCCCGCGTGCGGGAGAGGGAAGGACCCAGTCAGTCGAGCACTTGCAGCCAGCCGTGCTTGTCGGGCTTCACGCCACGCTGAATGGCGCCGATCTCGTTGTAGAGCTGCTGCGCCACCGGGCCCGGCTGGCCGTCGTGGATCACCAGCTTCTCTCCGGCGAACGCGAGCTCGCCGACGGGGCTGATCACCGCCGCGGTGCCGGTGCCGAAGACTTCCTTCAAGGTCCCGCTCTGGTGGGCTGCGCGGAGCTCCTTGATGGAGATCGGTCGCTCCTCGACCCCGTACCCGGCCTCCCTCGCCAGCGTCAGCACCGAGTCGCGCGTCACGCCGGCGAGGATCGAGTCGGACAGCGGCGGGGTCACCAGCGTGTTCCCGATGAGGAAGCACACGTTCATCGTGCCGACCTCCTCGACGAACTCGTGGTCCTTGCCGTCGAGCCAGAGCACCTGGTCGAAGCCGGCCTTCTTCGCCGTCATCGCCGAGAGCAGCGAGGCCGCGTAGTTCGCGCCGGCCTTGGTCGCGCCGAGGCCACCGCGGGGGGCGCGCGTGTCGTGGGTCTCGACCCAGATGCGCACCGCCTTGAGGCCCTTGCCGCCGAAGTAGTTGCCCGCGGGCGAGGCGATGACGAAGTAGAGGTACTTCGTCGCCGGCCGCACCCCGAGGAAGCCCTCGGTCGCGATGAGCGTGGGGCGCAGGTAGAGCGAGGTGCCCTCCGTCTTCGGCACCCAGTCGGCGTCGATCTTCACCAGCGCGCGCACCGCCGCGGTCATCTCTGCCTCGGTAGGCGTCGGCATGCACAGCCGGGGCGCACCGATGGCCATGCGCCGGGCATGCTGCTCGGGCCGGAAGAGGCGGATGTGGCCGTCGTCGCCCCTGAAGGCCTTCGAGCCCTCGAACATCGCCTGGCCGTAGTGGAACACGCCCGCTGCGGGGTCGATCTGGAACGGGGCGTACGGCTGGATCCGCGGATCGTGCCAGCCCTGCTCCGCCGAGTAGTCCATGGCGAAGAGGTGATCGCTGAAGAACTTGCCGAAGCCGAGCTCGGCGACGGGCGGCTTCACCTTCGGGGTGGTGGTCTTCGTGATGCGGATGTCCATGGCGTACTCCTGGCGACGAGCTACGCCTTCGGCACCTACTACGCGCAGCAGGGCAGACAAAGGCTGCCGTGGGCCGGTACAGACGCATACCGCGACGCGTCACCGACGGGTGTCAGGTCAACACTCGACGATGTTGACCGCGAGGCCACCGCGGGCGGTTTCTTTGTACTTCACGGACATGTCGGCGCCGGTCGAGAGCATGGTGGCGATCACCTTGTCGAGCGACACCTTGTGCTTGCCGTCGCCCGAGAGCGCGAGCCGCGCCGCGTTGATCGCCTTCACCGCGCCCATCGCGTTGCGCTCGATGCACGGCACCTGCACCAGGCCCCCGATGGGGTCGCAGGTGAGGCCGAGGTTGTGCTCCATGCCGATCTCTGCGGCGTTCTCCACCTGCTCCGGGGTGCCGCCCATCACCTCGGTCAGCGCGCCGGCGGCCATCGAACAGGCCACGCCCACCTCGCCCTGGCAGCCCACCTCCGCGCCGGAGATCGAGGCGTTCTTCTTGTACAGCGCGCCGATCGCCGCGGCGGTCAGCAAGAAGCGCAGCGAGCCCTCGTCGTCGGCGTTGGGCACCGAGCGCCGGTAGTACATGAGCACCGCGGGAATGATGCCCGCCGCGCCATTGGTCGGCGCCGTCACCACCCGGCCGCCCGCTGCGTTCTCTTCGTTGACCGCGAGCGCCCAGAGGTTGACCCAGTCGATGATGATCAACGGGTCGGCGGCGCCGCGCTCCTGGGCCCGCAGCCGCCGCGCGTGGGACGCCGCCCGACGCTTCACCTTGAGACCGCCGGGCAGAATGCCCTCGCGCTCGCACCCCCGCTTCACGCACGCATCCATCGCGTCGGCGATCCCCTTCAACCCCGAGCGGATCTCTGCCTCGGGGCGGATCGCCTTCTCGTTCTCCAGCATCAGGGTGGAGACCGAAAGACCGTGCGAGTTGCACTGGTGGAGCAGCGAGTCGCCGCTCGAGAACGGGTACGGCACGACGATGCGCTCGGTGTCAGCGCCCGCCCCTTCCGGCTCGCCCTTCCCGTTGACGATGAAGCCGCCGCCGACCGAGTAGTAGATGCGCTGCGAGAGCTGCGCGTCACCCACGAACGCCGTCAGCCGCATGCCGTTGCTGTGGAGCGGCAGCTTCTCGCGTCGGTGAAAGACGATCGCCTCGGAAGGCTTGAAGCTCACCGCCTTCTTCCCGAGCAGAACGAGGGTGTTGCTTCGGGCGATCGACGACTCCGGCTCGATGACCAACGAGCGCCGCACGCTGGTCGGCAACTTCGATCGGTTCGTGCAGGAGC
>JBBRUE010000156.1:0-10515 GCA_038248085.1 Myxococcales bacterium
CACCGTGTTCGAGTCGCCGACCTTCGAGAACACGTCGCCGTGCTTCGCCGGGGCCAGCGCGGCGATGGCCCGCAGGTGCGTGACGATCTCCGGCGTCAGCGGCGAGTGCTTCTGGTCGACCGGGTACACCGGCACGCTCGGGCCCGCATCGAGGGTGACACCCGCGTCGGGCTGGCCGGCATCGGGCTCAGCGACCACCCCGGCGTCGGCCCCTGCATCCATCGGCGACGAAGTCGAGGCGTCGGGCTCGGTGGATTCGCCGCCGGCATCGTCGTCGAACAGCACCGTCGGGCCGCAGCCGGTGGCGATGAGGACGCAGAACACCACGGGCAGGCGCACCACCTCATGGGGCCATCTCCCGCGGGACTCGTCAACTTCTGCGCACCCTGGAGGTGAATATCGGTGTGGCACCGCACGTAGGAGAGGACCGTGCCCACCGCGTTGCTGCTCCTCACCCTCGCGCAGTTCCAGGACCTGGCGCTGTGGACCGATTCGGGCGGCGTGGTGCACGTGGCGACGGCCGCCCAGGCCCCGAAGGGATCCACCGCGCTCGAGGGCGGCGGGTACTCGGTGATCGACGGCGACGGGCGGCCCGCGGTGATGAAGGACGGTGGCTCTCGCGCCGACGACGAGAGCTGGTGGCACGCGCAGTTCCAGCAGGCGCGGGAGGCCGTGCTCGTCAGCAAGACGCTCGAGACGGCCGCGGGCCGTGACGTGAGCGACGCCGAGCGGGCGTTGTGTGTGACAGCGAAGACCGAAGCGACCTCGCGGCTGCTGGTGCGGACGACGGGGACCGCGACGGTCCTCGGCCAGGGCAGCGCGGTGGTGGTCGATCGGTTCCACCCTGCCCTCGTCGAACAGCGCGCCACCAGCGAGTCGACGGCCTGCACCACCGGACGCGCCTCGACCGGCCTGCGCGTGGCGCTCGAGAGCCGGCGGCAGGAGCGGGAGGCGGCGGAGTTGCGGCTGCGGCGCCTCGAGCAGCAGGCCATCGCCGAGCGCATCCCGCTGCGCGCCTGGTACTGATCGACCGCGTCGGGAACGACGCCGCGAGCAGACGAGCAGGTTCGTCAGCGCAGGGTACGCCGCCGGCTTCCGAGGCACAGCGCGGGCCGCCACGCGTGCGGTTCGAGCAACCACCAGGCGGTCCTCGCCGGTCCACGGCCGCTCCTCGTCGCGCGCAGCGGGTGGCCGCGACTTCACTTCAACGACTGGGGCCAGGAGCCCGTCGCAGACGAGTCACGGAACGGCTCCCTGCAGCGGCTCGCACGAGTAGAGCGCGCGGCACAGCGCCAGCGCCCGCGGCGAGCGCACGTGCGGATCGAGCCGGTTCATCGCGTAGCCGATGGTCACCTCGGCGACGGGATCGCACCACCCCAGGGCGCCGCCCAGCCCCGCGTGCCCAAAGGAGGCTTCGTTCGGCGAGAAGAGTCGCGTCTCTTCCTTCAGGAAGCCCTGCGACCACCCGAGCGGTTTCTGCAGCACGGCGTCGCGCGCTGACCAGCCCTGGCGGCGGTACACCGGCTCGAGCGTGCTGGCCTTGAGGAACCTGCGCCCCTCGAAGGCGCCGCCGCTGGCGAAGGGGAGGTAGGCGCGCGCCACGCCGTGAGCCGTGCCGGTGGCCGAGGCCCACGCCAGCTGGGCGCGGCGCACGGCCGGCTCGCCCTACGCGCTGATGCCGCGAGCGCCGAGGGCCGGCGTGGTGAAGGCGAACCTGGGCACAGAGCGCGGCGCGAGCATCGCGCGGGCGAGCCGGCCATCTTCCGTCGCACCGCGGAGGTCGCCGAGCGCGAGGCGGACGCGCTGCCCGAGGGACGGCGGGTAGAGGGTGGCCATGCGCGCGTCGAACGACGCGGGGGTGCCGAGCGAGACGTCGGCGCCGAGCGGCTGGAACAACTCGCGCGCGAGGAACGCGCCCATCGACTCACCCGCGATGCGCTCGAAGACCTCGCGCGCGTACATGCCGAAGGTGATGGCGTGGTAGCCCTGCCTCGTGCCGGGTTCCCAGCGCGGGGCCTGCTGCTCGAGCGCAGACCGCAGCGGCTCCTTCCGCCCTTCGTCCAGGCAGTCCTCCAGGGTCAGCGGCGCGTTCAGCCCGGGCAGCCCCGCGCGGTGGTTGAACAGCGTGCGCAGGGTAATGGCGTCCTTGCCGGCCTGGGCGAACCCCGGCCAGTGGGTGGCCACGGGCGCGTCCCAGTCCAGCTGGCCGCGGTCTGAGAGGAGCGCGAGCGCCATCGCGGCGAGCCCCTTCGTCACCGAGAAGAGGACAACGCGCGTGTCGCGCTCCCACGGCGCGCCCCGCTCGACGTCGGCCACGCCGCCCCAGAGGTCCACCACGCAGCGCCCCCGGTGGAAGACGGTGACCCCCGCGCCGAGCTCGGCGCCCGAGCGCAACGCCGAGGCGAAGGTGTCGGCGACCGGACGGAAGCCGTCGGCCCAGGTTCCGAGCGCGGGTGCAGGAGCGGGGTTCATGAGGTGGGTGGGGCCGTAGCGCGCGCTCGCGCCCAGGAGAAGAGGACACGGCCTTCGACCTGGCGCCCATCAGACTCCCCGCCCTGTCGCCGCCCTGTGCCGCCCGGCGGGATGTCGGAGGTGGCGAGGAGACGATGAGGAGTGGAGGGTGTGGGCGAGTTGGCCCAGATGAGCGCTATACCCCCGCGGTCACGAGCAGAACGATTCCACCGGCGGCTTCGATCCCGAGGAAGCGCTCGAGCGGTCTCGTCGCCAGTCGCGCGACACGGAGGAGCGGTGCCCAGGCTTCGGGAGGAGTGGACGTGGGCGTCATGGTGTCGTGCTGACGTGTAGCAGAGCCCAGCGCAGGCACGTCACGAGGTCGCTTCGCGGCTCACCGTAGATCGACACGCCCACGCCGCTCGCGGAGAAGCCTGCGCTCCGCCGTGTCGTCGACGCGACGCACGTTCTTCAGCCACCCGCTCCGAGCGCGCGCACCGCCTTCTCGAGCGCCTCCAGCATGCGGGCTGCCGTGTAGGGCTTGGCCAGCGCCACCACGTCGTTCGGCACCTCGGGGAGACCGAAGGACGACGTGACGACCACCGGGAGCTTCGGCGCGCGTTTCCTTGCCTCGTGCACGAGGGTGAGGCCATCGCCGTCAGCCAGGAGGAGGTCGGAGACCAGCGCGACGTCGGGGCCCTCTCGCAGGCTCAGGTCGAGCGCCATCAACGCCTCGGCCTGCCCGGCGCAGGCCCTCACCTCGAAGCCGAGTTGCTCCAGCACCGGGCTGCTGAGCCGGCGCAGCCCCGCCTCGCCGTCAACGAAGAGGATGTGCCGGGGGGTCTCGGTCCTCTGGCTCCCCGGAGGCGTCGCCTCGGCTTCCTCCTGCGCCGCGAGTGGGAGCGTCAGCAGGAAGGTGGTGCCGGCGCCAGGCAGCGACTCGACGGCGACCAGCCCGCCAGCCCGTTGCATGGCGTCACGCACCACGGCCAGCCCGAGGCCGGTGCCGCGCCCCTCACCCTTCGTGGTGAAGAAGGGCTCGAAGATGCGCGCCTGCACTTCCTTCGTCATGCCGGTGCCGGTGTCGCGTACGCGCAGGACCGCGCTGCCTCCCTCGCGCTCGGTGGTGACGCTGAGCGCGCCGCCGCCGGGCATCGCGTCGCGGCCGTTGACCGCGAGGTTGACCAGCACCTGCTCCAGGAAAGCGCGGCCGAGGGGGACGGGGAGCGTTCCCGGACACCGCGTCACCGTCAGCACGACGTCGCGCCCCACCAACTGTCGAACGAGAGACTCCATCTCCTCCACCGCCCGGTTGAGACACTGGACCTCGTTGCTCTCCCTCGGGGGCCTGGCGAGCGTCAACAACTGCCGGGTGAGGGTCGCCCCACGTTCGCCGGCCGAGAGCATGGTCTCCGCGATCTCTCTGCGGTCCTCGTCCCCGTCCGCGTCCGCGTCCTCGAGCAGCCAGCCCGCGCCCGAGAGGACCACCGTGAGGAGGTTGTTGAAGTCGTGTGCCAGGCCGCCAGCCAGCAGCCCCACCGCCCCCAGCCGGTCTGCGTCGACCAGGCGGCGCTCCGCGCTCTTGAGCTCGTTGCCCTGGCTGCGCACCGTCTGCGAGAGGCGCCGGTTGAGCGCGGCGATCTCCTCGCGCTGCACCGCCAGGGCCTCGAGGCTCGCCCGCTGGGCCGCGCGGGCATTCACCAGGGCGACGATGAGGATCCCGAAGCTCATGCCCACCAGGAGCGGCACGATGAAGCGCTCTGGGCGGAGCGGGGTGTGCAACACCAACACGTGTTGCACCATCGCGGCCGTCATGACCACGGCGATGCACCCCAGAATGGTCCAAGCCTGAGCGAGGCGTGAAATCGAGTGCCTCCGGTCGAGAGCGCCGGATCATCGCCCATAGGCCTCCGCACGGCAACGGGTGGAACTGAAGTCGGTGGTGGCCGTCCACGAGACGACCTCGGCGGTGGAATGCCGCGGCGACTCCCGATATGCGCGGTGCATGCGCGCTCTCGTCGGCTTGTCGATCGGCGTCCTCGTCTCGCTCGTGGCTTCCTGCGGCGCTCCGACGAAGAAGTGTGATGGCACGACCTGCGCTGGCGGCTGCTGCACGTCGACGGGTGAGTGCGTCACCTTTCTCTCGGGGCAGCAGTGCGGCTCCAGCGGGCAGCAGTGCTTCTCGTGCAACCCCAACCAATCCTGCACGCTCGGCATCTGCGTCGGCGGGAACAACACGGGCGGAGGCGGAGCGACCGGCGGAGGCGGAGCGACCGGCGGCGGCGGAGCGACCGGTGGCGGTGGAGCGACCGGTGGCGGTGGAGCGACCGGTGGCGGTGGAGCGACGGGCGGCGGCGCAGCGACCGGCGGTGGTGGAGCGACGGGCGGCGGTGGTGGTGCGACGGGCGGCGGCGGCGCGACGGGCGGTGGTGGTGCGACGGGCGGCGGCGGAGGTGCGAGCGCGATGCGCGTCTTCGTGACCAGCCTCAGCTACAGCGGGAACCTCGGAGGCCTCGCGGGCGCCGACGCTGCGTGCACGCTCGCGGCGCAGGCGGGGGGCAAGGGCGGCACGTGGAAGGCGTGGCTCTCGTCCAGCATCGCGAGTGCGCTCTCGCGGATGGCGGACGTGGGGCCGTGGGTGCAAGAGAGCACCGCCGGCGCCATTCCCACCTTCAACAACCGGACGAACCTGGAGACCACCCCGAACGCGCGGCTCCAGGTCGATGAGCAGTCCCAGTCGAGCTTCAACCCGCTCTACTACTGGACGGGCACCGACGTCGGTGGCGTCGCGGCGGCCAACACGTGCACGAACTGGACGAGCGCGTCGCCCTCGAGCATCGGGACCTGGGGCGACGGCGCCAGCTCCTCGACGTGGACGGCCGCGGGCGCGACCGCGTGTGACGGCGCGATCTCGCTCCTGTGCCTCGAGCAGAGCCACAGCCCGCTCCCCCCGACGCTGGCGGCGCCAAAGGCGATGTTCGTCACCAGCCTCGCGTTCACCGGCAACCTCGGCGGCCAGGCCGGCGCTGACGCGAAGTGTGCGACGGCGGCGGCCGCTGGCGGTAAGGCGGGCACCTTCAAGGCGTGGCTCTCGACGGCCGGGAGCAGCGCGCTCTCGCGGTTCACCGTCGAGGGGCCATGGGAACAGCGGAGCACGAGCAGCGGCAACATCGCGACGTTCCACAACCGAGCCAACCTCCAGACCACGCCGCGCGCCAACATCGTCGTCGACGAGCAGGGTCGTGACACCCCCGCCTACTTCTGGACAGGGACCGCGGCCGGTGGGGCCTCCACCGGCCAGGACTGCGCCGGATGGACCTCGCCGTCCACCAGCGCAACCGGGGGCTACGGCAACGGGGCGGCGGCCAGCACCACCTGGACGGCCGACGGCGTCACGGGCTGCGACACCACGTTGCCGCTGCTGTGCATCGCGCAGTAGCTCACTCGCGGCGAGACAAACGCGACAGGCCGATCAGCGGCGTGGCGACGCTCGGGTAGGCGACCTCTATGTGGTCGAAGGGAGCGACATCAAGAAGCGCTCGCCTGCCTCCACCACGTGGACGACGGTGGGCTCGATCGACGGCTGGGTCAGCCGAATCCGCGTGTACGGGCCCGACGAGATCGAGCTGGTGGGCTCCCGGCGCGGGCGGCGCGGTGCTGCACTTCGAGCCCGCGGGCCCGTGAGGAACAGACCGGTCGCCAGGCTGCGCGCGTGGTGGTGATCAAGACACTGCCTTGAGCCAAACCCCTGAGACCCGCGGTCGGTCGCCTTCGGGCCTGGTGAGCTGATGACCCAGTGCTGCCGACCAAGCGCCCCGAGGGGATTCGCTCTAGAAGTGTGCGATGCGATTCTGGTGGTTGGCGGTGCTCGCGTTCAGCTCGTGTGACGCGTCGAGTTGGGCCTGGCAGCGGTACACCCCGTTCAGCGACTTCGGCACCTTCCAGGGCATCGACGCGGTGGGAGCTCCGCTGGCTTCCACCATCGCCGGCGCGCTGCGCTTCGACGACGCGACGTATTCGTGGACCCGCGTGCAGTTGCCCGGAGCGGGCGCCCGGCACCACGTCGCGCTCAGCGGCCGGGAGTATGCGAGCACCTACGGCATCTACCGGAAGGACCCGGGCGCGGCTGACTGGCAGCTCCTCGAGGGGAGCCGCGCGCTCGACCTGGAGTTCGTCGCCGAGGACAAACGCGGCCACATCTACGCGCAGACCGCCTTCTTCGCGATTCCGCCTGGCGGGAAGAAGCGCTGGGCGGTTCGGAGCGCAGGCACGGACGTCTTCGTGCCGTTCGACCTCGACCCTGCGGCCGAGGTGACGACGAACTTCGCGGGCGACGTGCACGCCCTCATCCGCGACGCGCGCACGTCTGTTCCCACGGTGCTGCTGCGGCTCGAGGGCACCCAGCCCGTCGCGCTCGTCCACCCCACCGCCCTCCTCTTCGACTTCCAGGGCACCCGCTACCTGGTCCAGCCCGCGGGCTCGATGCGCGTCGACGACGGCATGGGTGGGGTGAAGACCGTGATCAACCCCTTCCGCATCGAGCAGGTCGACGCGGCCGGCGGGCTGGTGCCCTTCCTCGAGGCGCCCGGCGGGCCGGCGTTCAGCGACCTGGGCTTTGGGCGCGATGGGCGCTGGTACGCCGTCGCCTCTGACAACCCGCTGCTGCTCCCCAAGGGCGCTGGCCATGCGGTGGGTGATGTCATCTCCATCGGCCGGGGCGAGACGTCGTGGCTGCGCGCAGCGTCGGCGGTGGAGAACGGCGACGGCACCACGGGGGGGCCCGTGCTCCTGAGCCGCTACGGCGGGGGCTTCGTCGCCGACGGGAGCCTCATCTGGGCGGGCTGTGAGTCGGGCTGCGCCGGCGCGGGCAACTCGTTCTCGTACGGCCTGTGGCGACTGCGCCTGGGAGGTCAGCCGTGAAGAAGCTCTTCGTGACGATGCTGGCGGGGTTGAGCGGCTGCTCTGATTCACACTTCACCACCACCTCCATCGAGCTGCTGGTCGGCCGGAGCGCGCTGGTGGGCGTCGTCTCGACCGCGCAGGTCGCACCGGAGGCCGAAGGCGCGGTCGTGCCGCTGCTCGCGCTCGAGCCCGTGGCCGCCGAGTCGGGGCTCACCGCGTCGTTCGGGCTCACGCCGCCGAACCCCGGCAATGTCCGGGGGGTGTTGTCGGTGCGCGCTGCGTTCACCGCGCCCATCGGCGCCACGCTCATCACCGTGAAGTCGCAGCAGGGCGCGGCCACGCTCGAGGTCAACGTGAAGCCCGCCCCCCTGCTGCGGCTGACGCGGGGCCTCGGCGAGCGTCGATCGATCGTCGGCTACTTCCCGGGCGACTTCGTGGCCTGGGTGAAGACCGACGGGACGGTGATGCGACGGGAGGGCGGGGTGACGACGCCCGTCGTGGGCCTCAACGACATCAAGTCGATCGCGGTGGGCTACGCGGTCACCACCGACGGCCGGCTGTACTCGTGGCTCAACTCGCCGGCGCCGGTGCTGGTGAAGGACGGCGTGGTGGACGTCACCGCAGACTACGGCGCCCCGCTGGCGCTGCTCGAGGACGGCAGCGTGCTCGACCTCGCCAGGATGGAGATTCTGGCTGGCATCGACGACGTGGTCGCGATGCGGGTGTCCGGCTTTTCTCAGTTCGTGGGCGGTGGCGCCCAGTACAGCCGCACCAACCGGGTCTTCCTGAAGACCGACGGCACCGTGCTCTCGCAGGTGTTGATCGAATACATCTCGCCACCACCGGTGCCAGCCCCCACGTCGGTGACCACCACCGTCGCCAGCGGCATCACCGACATCACCGCGGCCGGCTTCTGGTTGTCGGCCGAGGGCCAGGTGCTCTTCGGTGAGTTGCTGGTGCACGACTTCGCGGCGAAGAAGCTCGCGAGCCTCCCGCCCGTCACCACGCAGATGAACGCGAGCACCTCGGGCACCAGCGTGACCGGCCTGGCGCTCTTCGCCGACGGAGCGTTGTGGGCCAGCACTTCGAGCAAGACGTCGGGCTCGAACCAGCAGGGCGCGCCGACCTTCAGCCAGAACGCCACGCAGCGCCCACTGCGCGCGCCCAACGACGCGACCATCGAGGACTTCGCGGTGGTGGGCGGCTCGGTCGTCATCTTCACCCGCGACGGGGTCTTCACCGGCGGCGCAGAGGGCTTCGTCGCTGCCGACTTCGAGGGGCTGCGGCGCTGAGCGAGCAGCCGTCACTCATTGGTCTACGCCGCACACCGGAGTCGTCCTGTCCCTGTCAGGATACGCGGGTGCGTCCCCCACCCTTTCGGGCTGACCTGCGCACGAGGTTGTGGCTGCGGCAGATCGCGTCCGCGTGGCGTTCTCGGCCACTGCCCGCCCTGTGCCGCCCGTCGGGATGTCGGAGGTGGCGAGGAGACGATGAGGCGTGGAGCGTGTGGGCGGCGGGGAGGTGGGGGAGAGGCGTGACCCCGCGCCGAGCTCGGCGCCCGAGCGCAACGCCGAGGCGAAGGTGTCGGCGACCGCACCGAAGCCGTCGGCCGAGGTTCCGAGCGCGGGTGCAGGAGCGGGGTTCATCAGGTGCGTGGGGCCGTAGCGTGCGCTCGCGCCCAGAGAAGAGGACACGGCCTTCGACCTGGCGCTCATCAGACGAACCACTGAACAACTTGTCAGTACCCTGGGCTACAAGGGGTGCGTGACCGTCGTCGTCGTCGCCGAGAAGCCCTCCGTCGCCCGCGATCTCGCGCGGGTGCTGGGCGCCACCACGCGCGGCAACGGCACGCTCAGCGGCAATGGCTACGTGGTGACCTGGGCCATCGGCCACCTCGTCGGCCTCGAAGAGCCCGAGGGCATCGACGCACGGTGGCGCCGGTGGAGCTTCGAGACGCTCCCCATGTTCCCGGTGAAGTGGCCGCTGCGCATCTTCGATTCGACGAGCGCGCAGTACGAGATCGTACGCCGCGCGCTGACGGCGCCCGAGGTCAGCGAGGTCATCTGCGCGACCGACGCCGGGCGCGAGGGCGAGCTCATCTTCCGCTTCATCTACGACGCCGCGGGCTGCCGGCGACCCGTGAAGCGGCTGTGGATTTCGTCGCTCACCGACTCCGCGATCCGCGACGGGTTCGCGCGGCTTCGGCCCCAGGGCGACTTCGACGGGCTCGCGGCCGCGGCGCTGGGACGCAGCCGCGCCGACTGGCTGGTGGGGATGAATCTCTCGCGCGCGTACGGGCTGGCGCTCGACGCCCAGCTCTCGGTGGGCCGGGTGCAGACGCCGACGCTCGCGCTGCTGGTCGACCGCGAGCTGGCCATTCGCGACTTCAAGCCGGAGGACTACCTCGAGGTCGTGGCGACCTTCTCTCCGCGCGAGGGCGCCAGCTACCAGGGCACCTGGCACCGCGAGGGTCCGGGCGAGCACCCGCGGCGGTTGCCGGCGTCGGGGGCAGAGGCCCGCGCGATCGTCGCCCGCGCGAAGACCGGCGAGGCGAAGGTGGCGTCGGTCACCGCGAAGCAGAAGAAGCTCCCGCCGCCGCTGCTCTACGATCTCACCGAGCTGCAGCGGCACACCAACCGGCTGTACGGCTTCTCCGCCCAGCGCACGCTCGAGCTCGCCCAGGCGCTGTACGAGCAGCACAAGCTGATCAGCTACCCGCGCACCGACAGCCGCCACCTCTCGGCCGACGTGGCGAAGACGCTGGGGCCGGTGGTGAAGACCATCGCTCCGCCGTTCGAGCCGCACGTCGCGCCGGGGACGGGTGAACGTCCACTGGGCAAGCGCTTCGTCGACGACACCCAGGTGACTGATCACCACGCGATCATCCCCACCGCGACGTCGGCCGCAGGGCGCGCGCTGAGCGCCGACGAGCGGCGGGTGTACGAGCTGATCTGCCGGCGGCTGCTGCAGGCGTGGCACGACGACTTCACCTGGGCCGCGACGGAGGTGGTGACCGAGATCGCCACCCCGGGAAACGTCGATCGCTACCGCAGCCACGGGACGGCCATCGAGCAGCCAGGGTGGAAGGTGCTCGACGTGGGGGCGGTCAAGCCTCCGTCGGATCGCAAGCGCGCGGCGGGGGAAGAGGCCGACGACGACGAC
>JBBRUE010000157.1:0-10511 GCA_038248085.1 Myxococcales bacterium
CACCTCATCGCGGTCAACGACCCGGAGGTCTTCAAGGTCGCGGTCAGCAAGCAGGGCAAGGCCACGCGCCTGACGATTCACCTCGCCCGCCAGCCGTCGCGGGTGGTGCAGCAGGGTGATTCCGCGCTCGTCAGCTTCTGACGACTGCTCGGCGGGACCTCCCTGGAGAACTGAAGCGCGCGGCCGAGGGTGCGTGTAACTGGGCCCATGGCCAGCCCCCAGCGCCCCGAGCGCAAGCTCACCACCCGCGAGCTGCTGCAGCAGCTTCCGCGCGCGCTCTCCCTCGTCTGGGAAGCCGATCGCCGCAACGCGGTGGTGCTCTCGCTGCTCACCTTCGTGCAGGCAGGCCTCCCCGCGGCGATGGCCTGGGTCGGCAAGCTCATCATCGACGCGGTGGTGCAGGCCGCGGCGACGAAGCCTGCCACCGAAGCTGCCCAGGCCCTCGTCTGGCGCTACGTCACCTGGGAGCTCGGGCTCGCGCTGGCGGTGCTGCTCATCGGCCGCTTCTCGGGGCTCTCGCGCGAGCTGCTGCGGGTCAGCCTCGGCAACCTGCTCAACGAGCGCATCCTCGAGAAGTCGCTCACCCTCGAGCTGCGTCACTACGAGGACAGCGAGACCTACGACATCATGCAGAACGCGCGGCGCGAGGCGGCGTCGCGGCCCCTGGCGCTGGCGATGGACGCGGTCGCCGTGGTGCGCAACCTGCTGACGTTGTCGACCTTCGCGGTGCTGCTGTGGCACGTCGCCTGGTGGAGCGTGCTGGTGCTGCTCGTCGCCGCCGTCCCCTCGTTCATCGCCGAGACCCGGCTGTCGGGCGAGGCCTTCCGGCTCTACTCGTGGCGCGCGCCCGAAGGCCGCAAGCTCAACTACCTCGAGTGGATCCTCACCCGCGACTCGACCGTCAAGGAAGTGAAGCTCTTCGGCCTGGGCCCGCTGATCCTCGGGCGGTACCGCGCGCTGTTCGCCAAGTTCCTCGCCGAAGACCGCAAGCTCGCGCGCAAGCGGCTGCTCTACGGCACGCTGCTGGGCGCGTTCTCGCTCGGCGCGTTCTACCTCTGCTACCTCTGGGTCGCGGGCCGCGCGTCGTCGGGGAACATCACCGTGGGCGACCTCGTGCTCTCGATCGCCGTCTTCCGCCAGGGCCAGTCGGCCTTCGAGGCGGTGCTCAGCGCGGTGGCCGGCATGTACGAAGACGCGCTCTTCCTCTCGAACCTGCAGCGCTTCTTCGACATCCCCACCACCGCCGAGGTGACGCGCGTGGTGCCGGCGAAGACGCTCCCCCCGGGGCCGCACACCCTCGAGTTCGATCACGTCAGCTTCCGCTACCAGGGCCGCACCGACTGGGCGCTGCGCGACGTGACCCTGCGCCTCGAGCCCGGCGAGAAGCTGGCGCTGGTCGGCGAGAACGGCGCAGGCAAGTCGACGCTGATCAAGCTGCTGCTGCGCCTCTACGAGCCGACCGAGGGCGCCATCCGCTACGGCGGGGTCGATCTCCGTGACCTGGACGTCGCCGACCTGCGCGGGCGCGTGGGCGCCGTGTTCCAGGACTTCGTGCGCTACCAATTCACCGCGGCGGAGAACATCGGCCTGGGCCAACCCTCGAAGGTGGAAGATCGGCCGGCCATCGAGCTGGCCGCCGAGGCGGGCGGGGCGCGCAGCGTGATCGACGCGCTCCCCAAGCAGTTCGACACCATGCTCGGCGGCTGGTTCGAGAAGGGCCACGAGCTGTCTGGCGGGCAGTGGCAGAAGCTCGCCATCGCGCGGGCCTTCATGCGCGACGCGGAGATCCTCATCCTCGACGAGCCGACCGCAGCCATCGACGCCGAGGCCGAGGTGGCGCTGTTCGAGCGTTTCCGGGCGCTGGCGAAAGACCGCACCGCGATCATCATCAGCCACCGCTTCAGCACCGTGCGCATGGCCGACCGCATCGCGGTGCTCGAGGGCGGCAAGCTCACCGAGCTCGGGAGCCACGAGGGCCTCCTCGCCCAGGGCGGCCGGTACGCCAAGCTCTTCACGCTCCAGGCGCAGGGGTACCGCTGATCGAGCTTTGAACCTCCAGACGGTGCAAAGTACGCGGTTTGCACTCGCACCCCGACCGGAGGGTCATCTCCCCCATGCGCTCGTACTCGCTCCTGCCTTTCGCTGCCGCGGCCGCCCTCGCCCTCGCCGCCTGTTCCGGCACCAACACCAAGAGCTGCACGCCGTCCAACTGCGCGGGCTGCTGTGACTCGACGGGGAGCTGCCAGGGCGGCTCAGCGAGCGTGGCCTGCGGCACGGCTGGCGCGGCGTGCACCGAGTGTTCGCTCGGCCAGACCTGCACCTTCGGCCAGTGCGGTTCTTCCGGCCTCGGGGGCGGCTCCGGTGGCGGCGGCAGCGGCGGCAGCGGCGGCGGCTCCACCGGCGGTGGCAGTGGCGGCGGTGATGGCGGCACGACCGGCGGTGGCGGCGGGAGCGTGGACGCCGGCGTCGATGCGGGCGTCGTCAACCCCTGCGCCGGAACGTTGCAGCTGTGCACCGATCGCTGCCTCGATCTCCAGGCCGACCCCGAGAACTGCGGCCGCTGTGGCCAGGCGTGCGGGCAGGGCCGGGTGTGCAGCCGTGGCCAGTGCGCGGTGCTCCCCGACGACTGCACGGTGCTGACCCAGGGCTGCGGAGCGGGCTACTTCTGCGACCCCGTCTCGAAGAAGTGCATGACCGGCTGCCGGCTCACCACCGACTGCCCGACGGGCGCGGCGTGCACCGGCGGCTCGTGCGGCTGTCCCACCACCCAGCACGCCTGCGGCCAGGCCTGCGTCGCCGACGACGTGCCGGCGTCCTGCGGCTCGCGGTGCAGCACCTGCGCGCAGCCGGCCCACAGTGTTGCGACGTGCAGCGCCTCGACCTGCGGCTTCACCTGCGACTCCGGCTACGCGTTCAACAGCGGGTTGTGTGTCGACGTCGACGAGTGCGCGACGAACAACGGTGGATGCAGCGCGAACGCGGCGTGCACCAACACCCAGGGCGGCCGCACCTGCGCCTGCGCCGCGGGCTTCACCGGCGACGGCGTCGCCTGCACCGACGTCAACGAGTGCGCCACCAACAACGGCGCGTGCGATCTCAACGCCACCTGCACCAACACGCCCGGCAGCCGCACCTGCACCTGCAACGGCGGCTACACCGGCAACGGCCAGACCTGCGCCGACGTCGACGAGTGCGTCACCAACAACGGCGGCTGCGCGAGCGGCGCGACCTGCACCAACACGCCCGGCTCACGCACCTGCGCGTGCGGCGCGGGCTACACCGGCAACGGGCTGACCTGCACCGACGTCAACGAGTGCCTCACCAACAACGGCGGCTGCACGACGAACGCGAGCTGCACCAACACGCCCGGCGCGCGCACCTGCGCCTGCAACACGGGCTTCACCGGCGACGGGCTGACCTGCGCCGACGTCAACGAGTGCCTCACCAACAACGGAGGCTGCGCCACGGTGGCCACCGGCGGGGTGTGCACCAACACCGTGGGCTCGCGAACCTGCACCTGCGCGACCGGCTTCACCGGCAGCGGGCTCAGCTGCGCCGACATCAACGAGTGCCTCACCAGCAACGGCGGCTGCGCGACCGTGGCGACCGGCGGCGTGTGCACCAACACCCCGGGCTCGCGCACCTGCGCTTGTGCCACGGGCTACAGCGGCACCGGGTTGACCTGCACCGACGTCAACGAGTGCCTCACCAACAACGGCGGTTGCGCCGCGGTGGCCTCGGGCGGCGTGTGCACCAACACCGCCGGGGCGCGCACCTGCGCCTGCGCCACCGGCTTCACCGGGGACGGGCTGACCTGCACCGACATCGACGAGTGTCTCACCAGCAACGGTGGATGCTCGGTGAACGGCACCTGCACCAACACTCCGGGGAGCCGTACCTGCGCGTGCAACTCCGGCTACGCAGGCAACGGCATCACCTGCACGCCGGGCGGTGAGACGTGCACCACGCCGGTGACGCTCACCGCCGGAGTCACCTTCAATGGATCGACGGTAGGGGCCGCCAACGACTACTTCACCGCGCTGTCCCAGTTGTGCGACGGGCTCGCGCTCGCCGGCCCCGACGTGGTGCACCAGTTCACGCCTCCTGCCACCGGCACGTACCGGGTGGGGGTGACTGCGAGCTACGGGGCGCGCGTCTGGCTCAGCACCAGTTGTGGCGCGACGGCGAGCTGCCAGGCCTCGCTCCCCGAGTTCAGCGGGGCGACCGGCTTCACCTTTCGCGGCACCGCGGCGACCCCGGTCTTCATCGTGGTCGATGGACAGCTCGCGACGAGCGCCGGCGCCTATGCGTTGACCGTCACCGCGGTGGCTCCGGTGGCGAGCGAGACCTGCGCGACGGCCACGCCCCTCGCGCTCGGCACGCCACTGTCGGGCACCTTCACCAACAGCATCAACGACGTGACCCCGCAGGCCAGCTGCGGCAGTCCGTATTACACCCAGCCCGAGCTCGTCTACGCCTTCACCCCGTCGATCACCGGGCCGTACGCCTACCGGGAAACGACCGCGAGCGACGTGGTGCTGTGGGTGTCGACGACGTGCGACGGCACCTGCTTCGCCTACGTGGACGATCCGGAGAACCTGCTGCTCAACCTCACCGCGGGGACCCCGTACTTCTTCTTCGTCGAGCCCTACACCACGGCCACCACCTTCACCCTCACGCTCGATCCCGTGGTGGTGCCGGCCAACGACACCTGCGCGAACCCCACGGTGCTGACGGCGTCGACCTCGGTGGGCGGCACCACGCTGGGGGCGGCCAACGACTACGCGGGCCCGCTCTCGGCCGCCTGCTGGGGGCTCGCGATGCCGGCCGCCGACGTGGTCTACAGCTTCACCCCACCGGCCACAGGCAACTACCTGGTGACGACGGCGAACTCCGCCGGAGTGACCGACGCCTGGGTGAGCTCGACGTGCGGTGACGGCGCGAGCTGCGCGGCGGTCGAGTCCACCGCGAGCACCAACAACGTCGTCTTCCGCGGCACGGCCGGCGTTCCGGCCTTCATCACCGTCGATGGCACCGGGACGGGCACGTCCGACTTCTCGATCTCCGTCGTCCCGGTCGCCGCGCCCGCCAACGACACCTGCGCGACCGCGGAGGTGTTGACGCTCGGTACCCCGACGAACGGCAGCACCGCGGGGGCCTTCGATGACGTCAACCCGTTGCCCGCGTGCGGCCCCTCACGCCGCTCGGGCGAGGTCGTCTACACGTTCACGCCGACGACCACCGCGCAGTATCTCTTTCGCGAGACCAGCGCGTCCGACGTGGTGATGTGGGCGTCGACGACGTGCGACGGCGCCTGCCTCGCGTTCATCGACGAGCCCGAGGAGCTGCTGGTCACCCTCACCGCGGGCGTGCCGGCGTTCTTCTTCGTCGAGCCCTACTCGGCGCGAGCCCCCTTCACGGTGGATCTGACGCTGGCGCTTCCGCCCGCGAACGACACCTGCAGCGCGCCGCAGGCCCTGACGCTGGCCACGCCGGTCGCGGCCAGCACCTCGCTGGCCGTCAATGACTACCCGGGCCCGCTGTCGGCGACCTGCGGCTCCCTGTCCGTGGCTGGGCCGGACGCCGTGTATTCCTTTACGCCCAGCGCCTCCGGCAACTTCGCCATCACCGCGACGGGCTCGGGCTGGACGCCGACGGTGTGGACCTCGTCGAGCTGCGGCGTCGCGGCGAGCTGCACCTGGGCGGGAAGCAGCCAGCAGGTGGTGCGCGGTGTCGCGGCGACGCCGTTCTTCATCACCGTCGACTCGTTCGGGGCGACCTCCTCCGGGAGCTTCACCCTCGACGTGCAGTCGATCGCCGCCCCGCCCAACGACGTGTGCGCCAGCGCGATTCCGCTCACCTCCGGGGTGACGGTGAACGCCACCACCGTGGGCGCGGTCAACGACGTGCACCCGCTGCCGGCCTGCTCCAACTCGACGCGCCGCAACGGGGAAGTGGTGTTCAGCTTCACCCCGCCGACGTCGGGCACGTGGGTGTTCCATGAGACGTCCCCGTCCGACGTGCTGATGTGGGTCTCGCCTTCGTGCGACGGCTCGTGCCTGGCCTACATCGACGACCCGGAAGACCTCCCGGTCACGCTCACCGCGGGTACCACCTACTATTTCTTCGTCGAACCCTGGTCGACGCCGGGGCCCATCTCGGTGGTCGTCAGCCCGATGTGACGTTCGGGCCAGTCGCGATGCCGAAAGAACACCGGGAATTCAGAAGTTCGCCCGGCCAGCCCCACTCAGGGCTGTCCATGCGACTCCCCTTCCGAAGCACGCCCTGGTGCTGCACCGCACTTCTTCTCGCCGTCCTCGCGCTCTCCTGCGGGCCGACCCAGTCGCCTTGCGGCCCGAGCACCTGCTCCGGCTGCTGCCAGGGAGACGTGTGCCTCGAGGGGTCGGCCGTCACGGCCTGCGGCGCGTCGGGCAACGCGTGCGACGTCTGCGTCCGGCAGGACTGCCTGTTGGGCCACTGCGTCTCGTCCGCCACCGGGGGCGGGAGCGGCGGTGGTGGAGGGGTCACGACGGATGCCGGAGCGGGCGTCGATGCGGGGACGGCCGCGGATGCGGGCACGGGCGGCAGCGGCGGTGGTGGTGGTGCGCCCGCGTGCCGTTCCGACCAGGACTGCCCGTATCGTTCACGTTGCTTCGACGGCAGCACCCCCCAGGCGCACTGCGAGCCGTTCTGTCACTTCACCGGAGCTTCGGGTTGCTCGGCCGGCCAGGCCTGCAGCTTCGTGTCGACCGGAGCGTCCGGCGAGTGGATTCCCGAGTGTGGTGCCGCGGGCCTGCAGCAAGAGGGCGAGCCCTGCACCAGGCGGTACCTCCCGCGCGAGTCGGACTGCGCCCCCGAGTTCGTCTGCCAGGGTTTCCAGGGCGTCCCGGCGCTGTGCCATCGCAAGTGCGACACCGCGCACCCGTGTCCCCTGTCGGGCCAGCGCTGCCTCGACGTCGACAACAACGGCTTGACGTTCTGCTACGCGCCGCGCGACGCGTGCAGCACGTCGGGGCAGCAGTGCCCCGCGGGCCGGGTCTGCACGTCAAACCAGGGGCTCGCCCGGTGCGTGTGTGCGCCGGGTCTCGTCGAGCAGGGCGGCGCGTGCGTCTGTGTGCCCCAGTGCAGTGGCAAGGCCTGTGGCGATGACGGGTGCGGCGGGAGCTGCGGCGCCTGTGGCGCGCTCCAGTCGTGCAACGCGTCGAACCAGTGCGTCTGCGCCCCGCAGTGTTCGGGCAAGACGTGTGGGCCCGATGGCTGCGGCGGTTCCTGTGGTGCCTGCCAGTCGGGCCAGGCGTGCTCGACGGCCGGGCGCTGTGCATGCCAGCCCAGCTGCACGGGCAAGACGTGCGGCTCCGATGGGTGCGGCGGCTCGTGTGGCACCTGCGCGGGGACCAACGTCTGCTCGACGGCGGGCCAATGCCAGGCCTGCCAGCCGAGCTGCAGCGGGAAGTCGTGTGGCCCCGATGGGTGCGGAGGCACCTGCGGCACCTGCAGCGGCACGCAGCTGTGCGCCTCGGGCCAATGCCAGGCGTGCGACCCGGTGAGCCAGCTCGGCTGCGCCGTAGGAGAGCGATGTCGATGGAATGGAACGGCGCCGCAGTGCACCACCGTCATCGGCACGGGCACGCAGGGCGCGCAGTGTTCGAGCGACTCGAGCTGCGCGAAGAGCTTCCTGTGCGCCGGGGTGGCCAACAACCTCAACTGCCGGAAGTACTGCACCACCGACTCGAACTGCGGCACCGGGGGCAAGTGTGCGTTCCCGCTCGCGGGCGCATTAGGGGTCTGCAGCACTCCCTGCGATCCGCTCACCTCGGGGTCGTGCTCGTCTTTCAGCGAGCAGTGCTACGCCTTCAGCGTCAGCAACGGCCCGGCCGAGGTCACCGACTGCCAGCTGGCGGGTTCCCGGTCGGAGGGTGGGGCGTGCAGCGCGGTGAACACCTGCGCCACCAACACCTGCGTCAGCGGGGCCTGCCGGAAGCTGTGTTCTCCCGGGAACTCCTCGACGTGTGGGAGCGGCCGCACCTGCACGGCGGTGCCCGGGTGGTCCCACTACGGGGCCTGTCTCTAGCTGCCGCGGTAGGTCGAGTAGGCCCACGGGTTGAGCAGCAGCGGCACGTGGTAGTGCGCCGCGCCGTCGACGATCTCGAAGACGATCTCGACGTACGGGTAGAAGCTCTGCGTGCCGGTGGTGGCGAAGTAGTGCTTCGTGGCGAAGCGCAGTCGCCACACGCCCGGTTCCACCGGCCCCGGAGGCGTCAAGGTCTTGAGCCGCCCGTCGTCGTCGGTGTGTCCGGACCCGACCTGGATCCACTCGGCGCCGGCCTGCCGCTCGAGCTGGATCGGCACCCCGCGCGCGGGCTTGCCGAGGGTGGTGTCGAGGATGTGGGTGGTGATCACCTTGCGTGCTCCTCGAGCCACTTGGTCAGCCGCAGCCAGGTGATCTTCGCCTGCTCCTCGGCCGCGGTGCGGATCTCCGTCGCCTTGTCGTTGGGCAACCGGGCCTCGAGCAGCGCGAGCAGCTCTGCGGCCGACTTCCCCGTCGCGCACACGATGAAGATGAACCCGTGCTTGTCGAAGTACGCGTCGTTCTGCGCCTTCAACTGGCTGAGCGTGGCCAGCTCCGCGGTCATCGCGCCGGCCTGTTCCTGGGCCGACCACTTGCCGCTGCTCTTGTCTCCGATGCGCGGGTGCGCGCCGAAGGCCTCGAGGAAATCGCCCTCGCTCAGCTTCCACCACTCGCGTTCGGCGACGCGCATCAACGCCGCCACGTTCTCGAAGGGCCGCGCCCAGGCCATGGCGCTCGCCCACTTCTTCGAGCCGCACGCCTTGAGGAACTCGCCCGCCGCGGCGTCGGTCGACAGCGCGTTCAGCTTCCCCAGCCCGGGCTGGGCGAGCTCCGCCAGCTCGCCCCACACGCGCAGCCGCGCCACGCCACCGTCGGGGAACACCGAGAGCCGCACGTGCGTCACCGGCCCCACGCGGCGGAGCTGCTCGTCGAACACGTGCCGGGTGTGCGGCTGCAGCGGGCTCTCCACCACCGTGCGCCAACCGGTCAACGCATCGGGCTTGGCGTCGCGCGGCGCGGTGCACGCCTCGATGAGACAGCGGCCCGGCGCGTTGCCCTTGAAGTGCGTGGTGTCGACCTCGATGCGCTGAACGGTCCCCGAGGCGGCGAGCCGCACCAACGACCAGTCGTTCCCCGGGCCGCGACGGCGCTTGGTCTCCCAACCGTCGCCCATGTTCACCGCGCGGTCGGGCTTGATGAGGTTGTGCCGCGAGCCGAAGAACATGTCGCTGCACGCGAGCACCGAGGCCCCGTTCTCCAGCGCCGCGAGGTCCACCAGCCCGCCGAACGCGCGGAGCTTCGACCAGTCGGGCACCACCTCGCCGTGCACGCGCAGCCGGGCTACGCCACCGTCGGGGAAGATGTTGAGGCGAACGTGGGTGAAGCGCCGCGCGTCGTTCACCACGAAGTAGTTCTTCGAGTCGCCCTGCAGCTTCGCCTTGCCGACGAGCTCCACCCACTCGGCGGTCTGCGACTCGCGCACGTCGAGCGGCCCCTTGAGCGACGCCGCCTCGATCAAGCACGACTCGGGGAAGTTGCCGCGGAACCACTTGGTGTCCACCACGAAGCCCTGGATGACGCCGGGCAGGCCCAGGCGCACCACGCACCAGTCGTAGCCAGGCTCGCGGCGCCGGCGTGACTCCCAGCCGTCCATCCACTTTCCCTTGTGGGTGTACTCGTGGTCCTTCCACTCGGCCTCGTGGGCCTTGAGGAGGTTCTCCTTCTCCGCGAAGAAGTCGTCGTTGGTGGAGAGGGCCGCGCCGCCGACGCGCTCCGCGGCGAGATCGGGGGCATCGACGAAGTCAGGCGGCTGGCTCACAGGAATTGTCCCTTCATTTCGGGGGCGTGCTCGCCCTGGTGGAAGACCCGGGTGCCGCGTACCCAGGTCGAGGTGACGAGGCCGGTCAGCCCCGCATCGGCGTACGGCGTCAGCTTGTTCTTGTGCTGGATGCGGGCGACGTCGACGGTGAACTTCGTCTCGGGCTCGAACACCGTGAGGTCGGCGTCGAAGCCCGGCGCGAGCTTGCCCTTCTTGTGCTCGAGGCCGGCGAGGCGCGCGGGGGCCTCGCACATCCACTTGACGACGCGCTCCAGGGAATAGCCGCGGGCCGAGGCGCCGCTCCAGGTGACCGCGAGGCCGAGCTGCAGCCCGCTGATGCCGCCCCACGCCGCCATGAAGTCGCCCAGCTCCTGCTTCTTGAGCGCGGGCGTGCAGGGCGAGTGGTCAGACGCGACCAGCTCGAGCACGCCTTCGCCCAGCGCGGCCCACAGCAGCTCGCGGTTGCTGCGCTCGCGGATCGGCGGCGCACACTTGAAGGCCGTCGCCCCGTCAGCAATGTCCTCGGCGGCGAAGTGCAGGTAGTGCGGACAGGTCTCTGCGGTGAAGGGCAGGCCTTCGGTGCGGGCCCGGCGAATCAACGGCAGCGCGCTCGCGGCGGAGTGG
>JBBRUE010000158.1:0-10459 GCA_038248085.1 Myxococcales bacterium
AGGCCGCGGGGAATCGCCAGGTCGGCCGCGGTGGCGAAGTCGTAGTACCGGATCTCTTCGATGCCCACGGTGCCGTTGTCGAAGAAGCTCGAGTAGGCGGCGAGGTCCTGGCCCCTCAGACTTCGCTGGTGACGGAATGGCCACCCGCCGCCCGCGCGCCCCGTCTTCCCCGCTCCTCCCAAGTCGCTGCACCCCGCCCGGTGTGGCGACATGCACGCACAGCGATTGGCTGAGGGCTCGACCTCCACCCCGGCCTGCTTGTGGCACCGGGGATGCGCGTATCGGTTGTAGAGTGCGCGGCGCCATGACGCGCGTTGAACGAAGACGATGACCCTCGGCAGCCCGACCGATGCGCTCAGTGACGACGTCGACGCAGACGTCGCGCTGCGCTGAAAGTGCCCCGCGTGCATCCCTTCCCCTTCCTCGGTGATTCCGCGACGACGGCCCCCTCGGTGCGCGTCTGGGCGCTCGCCGTCGACAATCCGGTCGAGCGCGTGAAGGGCGCGAAGGTGCGGGCGGACGGGCGCGTCACGGAGCTGTCCTGGGCGAAGGCTCCGCAAGACCTCGCGGCGGCGTTGACCGCAGTGCATGCACAGACGCCGCTGCTGCTGGTGGTGAACTCTGAGCGCACCAGGACCGTGACGGCGTGGGGCGCGGCGTCGGTGGGGGACGACCGCGTGTTGCCGGCGCTCGAGGCGCTCGCGAGTTCGTCCCCGTCGTACTCGGGCCTGACGCTGCCCCTGCGCGGCTCCCGGGACGTGTCGGTGCAGCTCTTCAAGGCGATCGCGGGTCGTGCCCCGCGCGCAGAGCTCATCGCGGCGACGATGCGCGCGCTCCTCGACGCGAGCCCGGGAAAGTCACGCGCGCCGCTGCGTGCGCGCCTCGAGGACTCGTTGGCGCGCTGCGCGGGCTTCGAGTTCGCGATCGACGTCGTCATTCAGAACGTGCTCGGGCAGCTGCGCAAGTTCCCGGCAAACACCGTCGCGATGTCCGAGGCGTACCAGCTCGAGCTGCAGCGGCACATGAAGGCGGTGCTCGCCGTCACCGGGCGGCGCGCGGCCATCGATTGGTCAGTGCGGCACGATGTGCTGGCGGCGATGACCGCGGGGCGGTGGGACGCGCTCGCGTCGTCGCTCAGAGAAGGCGTCGACGCACACGTCGAGACCGTGCTCTCGCTGGAGCCCGAGGCGCTGCTCGCGCTCTCGACGAACGGTCACGGCCAGCCCACGCGGCTCGCCAACATCGCCACCACGTTGATCCCGCTGGTCGGGTCGGCGACGAGCGCGGTGCCCAGCGGTCTGCTCTACGCGTTGCCAGTGCAGCGATGGGCGCAGGTGCTGCGCCTGTTCGACGCGGCGATCGAGGGCGCGCTCGACCCGCGGGCGGCCGCCAACCCGCTCTTCGCCGTGCAGGACGACTTTCATCACCAGGGTGTCTTCGTCGAGCGCGCCCGGCGGTACCTCGAGCGCTGCTTGCCGCACGGAGAGCAGAACGTCGCCGTCTTCCTCAACGCCGCCGGCGTGTTCATGGAGCTCGGTGAGCCCGGACGCGCGCTCGAGTGTCTCGTGGCGGCGAAGCGAGGCGGGGCCCACGTGAGGGCGCTGCGCAACGAGAAGCTCTTCGCGCCCCTGAGGGGCGACCCCCGCTTCGAGGACGTGATGAAGCCCTTGGCGCCAGGCGGTCGGTAGTCCTTCTCGCCTTCCAGCCCTGACCCCGCATGGGCCCACGCGGAACGTCTTGTCCTTCGGGGCCCGACCGTTCAGCATCGCCCCATGGCCGACATCGACGCGAACTCGTCCCGTGGTCGCAGCATGGAAGATCATCACTTCGCCAAGGCGGAGGCCGAGCTGCTCGAGAAGGTGCGCGCCCGCGCCGCGAAGGAACAGGAGCGCCGTGCGCTGGGCCACTACCACGGGGTCGAAGACCCGGAGATCCTCCGCGCCTTCGAGGAGGCCGGCTTCGACCACCACACGGTGCAGATCCTCCACCTCGTGCCGTTGCTCCAGGTCGCGTGGGTCGATGGGGAGATCTCGGGCGCCGAGCGGAAGGAACTCCTCGCCATCGCGGCCGCCCGTGACGTCGCGGCCGGAAGCCCTGCCCACGCCAAGCTGCTCTCCTGGCTCCAGGCTCCGCCCTCCGCGGACTTCTTCGAGCGCTCGATGCACCTCATCGCGAGCCTCATCGAGGCGTTCCCCGACCCCAACCGCTCAGGGCTCCACGCCGACGTGATGAACACCGCGCTCGCGGTCGCCTCTGCGTCGGGCGGCTTCCTCGGCATGGGGAGCAAGGTCTCGTCGCAGGAACAGGCGCTCCTGGCGAAGTTCAACGAGGCCTTCGAGAAGGCCCACCAGTCGGCCCTCGAGAAGGTCGCGAAGAAGGGCTGACGCAGAGGGCCTCACCCGTGACCCGTGCCTGGAAGACCGCGGACGGCGGTCAGCTCGAAGACCTGGGCCCCACCGCCGAGCCGGTGGGGACGCCGCTGCGCGACGAGCTCCCCGAGGGGCCCTACCGCGCATTGCACGAGTACCTGCACCTCGCCGCCGATGGACGACGACGCCGCTTCGCGGTGCAGGTCTGGAGCCTCGAGGACGAGCTCGGGCTCACCGCCTTCTGCGTGAAGGACGGCGCCCTGTGGGAGCTCACCCTGCAGACGTTCTGGGGTGAGACCTACCGGGTGAAGCGCCGCGACGAGCCGGTGCTCGCGGGGCTCATTCCCGTTTGACCTGCAGCCGCTCGGCTTCCGCCTCGCTGACCTTGCGGATCAGGCGGCCGGCGCGGGTGACGAGGGACCAGGTCTCGATGCGGCCGCGGTACTTCGGCGAGGTCACGGGGTGCGCGTCGTCGAGGCGGAAGTTCGAGGCGAGGTACTGGTGCTTGCCGACCGGCGCGACGATGGCGCCGTCGAAGAGGAACGCCTCTTTCCCCGTCGCGAGCTCGACCGAGTGCGCGGCCGGGGAGGTCACCCAACCCGCGGTGGTGAAGAAGAGCGTCGCGCCGTCACGTGAAAAGACGAGGCTCTCGAACGACGCGAGCGTGTGCTCGGGGCCGACCGTCGCCGAAGCCCCGCGGCCCGCGAGGAGCACCGTCGGCGCCGCGCCGTCCCGAGAGAGGCACAGGTCTTCGTGCGCGACCTCGCCGAGCGTGGTGTCGTCCATCCGCGTCGCGTCTCGCGCGATGAAGACCCGTACGTGACCGTCGGGCGAGGTCACCGCGTCGCCCACCGGCGTGGCGCAGGGAACGGCCCGGGCCGCCGCGGACCAACCCACCAGCACCGCGAGCATGAGCCGCAACGTCATGCCCGCACCATCGCACGCCCGCTCGCGCAACTCCTGCGCCGGTGGCGAGCGCTCGTGGGGTTCGTTCGTCGGTGCTGGGTGCAGGCATCCGGTGAGGTCATTCCCTGACGGGAAATGATTGTCGGCGGCCCCCGCGGGATGGACACTGCCATGCCGGTTTCGGGGAGGATGGCGTGTGAGTCACCAGAACGATGATCGGTCGCTGTTCGATGCCCTGCCCGATGCCGCCGTGATCGTCGCGCGGGACACCGGGCTGATCCTCGCTGCCAACGTCAGCGCGGAGGGCCTCTACGGCTACCCGCGCAACGCGCTGATCGGCTTGAGCGTGGCGACCCTGTCCGCGGAGCCCGTCGAGACGATGAACGCCGTCCGGGACGGCGTCGCCTTCGTTCCGAAGCGCGTTCACCGGCGCAAGGACGGCACGACCTTCATGGCGGAGGCCTCGGCGAGCCCCGTCGAGTGGGGTGTTTCGCTGGCGCTGGCGATCGTCGTCCGCGACATCACCGAGCGCGTGGTGATGGAAGCGGCCCTGCGCGAGAGCAAGGCGCTGCTGTCGAACGCCTTTCACAAGAACCCGTTGCTGATGTCCGTCGCCGATCTCGCCACGGCCCGGTACCTCGAGGTCAACGACGCCTTCTGCGCTCGCACCGGCTTCGCCCGCGAAGAGATGCTCGGGCGAACGGCGGTGGAGCTCGGGTTGCTCAACGAGCAGGAGCGCGATCTCCTCGCCCAGCGGCTGTTCGCGGCGCCGAAGAACACCGCCATCGAGCTGCTGATCCACAGCAAGAGCGGCGCTCCGATCAACTGCCGCTACTGGGGCGAGGTCGTGCAGACCGCCGAGGGGCTCAAGCTCTTCGCCGCCGCGGAAGACGTCACCGAACACCGGGAGATCGCGAAGGCGCGCGAAGAGGCCCTCAGCCGGCTCGAGAAGATCTCCAGCCGCGTGCCCGGCGTCGTCTACCAGTACCGCCTGCGCCCCGACGGGAGCTCCTGCTTCCCCTTCGTCAGCGCCGCCATCCGCGAGATCTACCGGGTGAGCCCCGAGGAGGTGCAGGACGACGCGTCGCTCGTCTTCACCCGGCTGCACCCCGACGACTTCGACGCCGTGGTCGCGTCGATCCAGCAGTCGGCGCGCGCGTTGACCCCGTGGCGCCACGAGTACCGGGTGAAGTTCGACGACGGCACGGTGCGCTGGCTGCTCGGCAGCGCGCTCCCCGAGCGGGAACCCGACGGCGCCGTGCTCTGGCATGGCTTCATCACCGACGTCACCGAGCGCAAGAACCTCGAGGCCCGCCTCGCGCAGGGGGACCGCCTGGCGAGCATGGGCATGCTGGCGGCCGGCGTCGCCCACGAGATCAACAACCCGCTGGCCTACGTGCTCGGCAACCTCGAGGCCCTCGCCTCCGACCTGCCGAAGCTCATCGGCCTCGTGCAGCGGCTCGACCCGCGCGTCCTGGCCGGCGTCGGGGGTGACGCTGCCGAGTTGCTCCGGCCGGGCGCCCTCGACGCGATGACTGAAGCGGCCCAGGACGCGTTGGAGGGCACCGTCCGCATCCGGAAGATCTCCCAGGGCCTGGGCACCTTCGCCCGCCCCGAGCGCGTCGAGCTCGACAGCGTCGAAATCAACGCCGCGCTCGAGGCGGCCGCCGCCATGGCGCACAACGAGGTGAAGTACCGCGCCCGCCTCGTGAAGGACCTCGGCGATGTGCCCGACGTGCTGGCCTCCGACGGCAAGCTGGCGCAGGTGTTCCTCAACCTCCTGATCAACGCCGCGCACGCCATCCCGGAAGGGAACGTGGAGCACCACCGCATCGGCCTGCGCACCTGGAGCGAGGGCGCCCACGTGTTCGCCGAGGTCTCGGACACCGGTCACGGCATTCCCCCCGAGCTCCTCGAGCGCGTCTTCGAGCCCTTCTTCACCACCAAGAAGGTGGGCACCGGCTCAGGGCTCGGCCTGGCGATCAGCAAGAACATCGTCACCGGGTTCGGCGGCGACCTGCGCGTCGAGAGCAAAGTTGGCGAGGGCACGCGGGTCATCGTGCGGCTGCCGGTGAGCCAGGCGCGGCCCGCGAGCCCGGCGCCCAGCCCGATGCTCGCGCGCGCGGCTCCCTCTGGGCGCGGGCGCATTCTCGTGGTCGACGACGAGGAGCCGATTCGCCGGATTCTCGAGCGAATGCTCGGCGAGCACGAGGTCGTCACCGCGGCATCGGGTCGCGAGGCCAGGGCGCTGCTCGAGAAAGACCCGGCCTTCGACGTCATCTTCTGCGACCTGATGATGCCCGACCTGACCGGCATGGACCTGCATGCCTGGTTGGTCACCGCGATGCCCGCACTCGCCCCGCGCGTGATCTTCGTCTCGGGAGGCGCCTTCACGCCCCACGCGGTGGACTACCTCGCCGGCGTCTCCAACGTGCGGCTCGAGAAGCCCATCGACCCGGTGCGGCTGCGGGCGCTCGCGTCGGAACGGGTGCGCGCGGCGAGGGCCGTGAACAAGGCCGCCGACCCCGCCACCTCACCTTGATCGAGTCGGGGGAAGGCGACTGCCAGTTCCTTCCCCGTGGTTGTCGACGGTGGGAGGGACGACGTTCCCCGACGCCTGCAGCTCGAGCGCCTCGGGGTGCGCGCGGTAGTGCGCCCGCACCACCCGGGCGAGGGCGAGGCGCACGGCGTCGGTGACGGCGGAGGGCTGCGTGTCGGGCAGGGCGGCGACGAGGGCGCGCACCAGTTCGTCCTGCGGCTTCGGCACGCGGGCTTCCCACGAGGCGAGGAGCGCCCGGTCCACCCACCCGGGCAGCGAGCCCATGATCCCCAGGTCGTTCTGCGCGTGCACCAGCAGGCCCGAGGTCGTGCCGCGGTCGAGCGTCAGCACCTGGAAGAGGTAGAGCGTGTGGTACCCAAGCTGCGTCGCGCGCTCGGCATCGGTCGGCGCCGGGTGGCTGCGAAGGGCCTCGCGGAGCAGCTCGACGTAGCTGTCGAGGGCCGTCTCCCCGAGGCGACCGGCCAGCGCGCGGTCTCGGTCGAAGTCGCCGGTCGAGAAGTCCTCCAGGTAGAAGTGCGTGACGCCACGCGTGCGTCCCAGCGCGGGAATGAAGAAGTAGCGATCGCCCTGGGCGCTCGCGGCCGAGGCGAGGTCCGGCGCTGCCCGCGCGAGGTGCTCGGCGAACACGCGCTCCCCGACCGGGTCTTCGTGCGACGGGTTCAAGTCGGCCATCACACGCCAGGTGCCGCGCCCGTCGCGCAGCTCGGTGTGGCTGACGTGCACGTGCACCGACGGGGCGCGCGGGTTTCGCGGGTGGATGATGGTCGAGAGCGCCGTCGCCGCAGCCAGCTTCTTCGCCGGCTCGTCGTCGTAGTGCACGCACGAGACGTTGACCGACGCGCGGTTGAAGGTGGCCGTCTCGGCGCACTCGAAGCGCACGCCACCACCGTGTCGCCCTTCATCGCGGAACCACTCCACGGGCGAAAACCGGTCGCCCGAGAGCGCCTCGAGCTTCTCCACCAAGCGGCGTTGCAGCCCGTCGACCAGGGCGAGGGTCGCGGCGGCGCGGGGGGAGGCAGCGGGAATGCGGGTCATCGCACCGACGCTACCTCGGAAGCCCCCTCGCCCTGCGACGCGGGACACAGCGCCAGGGAGAGGGGCGGTGCAAGAACCAAAGCGCGCGGCGGACCCCGAGCTGAAGCGGCCCCTCGCCAAAGAGCGCACTTCGTCGCTCGTGACGGCGAAGGAATCGTGCGGTCAGCTCGCCGCGCGCACCCGATTTCGCCCTGCGTTCTTCGCGGCGTACAGCGCCCCATCGGCCCGGCGCACGAGCTCGACCGGTGACTGTCCTGGCGCCCACTGCGCCAGCCCGAGGCTCGCGGTGATGCCGTGCCCGTGGGTGTGCGCCGACCAGTCGCAGGTCGCGATGGCCACCCGCACCTTCTCGGCGGCGATGCGCGCCCCGTCGAGCGAGGTGTGGGGAAGAATGAGCGCGAACTCCTCGCCGCCGTAGCGGGCCGCGAAGTCCGAGCCGCGCAGCTCGCGCATCAACACCTGCGCCACCAGCCGCAGCACGGCGTCGCCCACCACGTGCGAGAACCCGTCGTTGATCCGCTTGAAGTGGTCGATGTCGAGCAGCGCCAGCGACACCGGGTGGCCGAAGCTCTGCGCCCGCGAGAGCTCGAGCATCAGCAGCTCGTCGAAGTGCCGCCGGTTGAACAGGCCGGTGAGCCCGTCTCGCAACGAGAGGTGGGTCAGCGTGTTCGCCCGCTCCTCGAGCTGCGCGTAGGCCGCGGTCAGCTCGTGGTTGCGCAGCCGCTCGAGCTCCCGGGCCTGCTGTACGCGCTGCAGCTCGAACTCGGCCTTGAGGGTCGCCACCCGCTCGCGCGCCAGCTCGTCGAACACCCCCGCGCGCACCTGGTGAAACTGCTCGTGGTGGTGCAGCGCCGCCTCGAAGTCGCCGGCCCGCTTGCACGCCTCGGACAGCAGCTGGTGCGTGCGGAACACCTCGCTTCGGACCCCCAGCGTGGTGGCCAGGGTCAGCGCGCGGTCGAGCCAGGTGCGCGCCTCGGCGTGCAACCCCCGCTTCGAGTTCAGCTCGCCGACGCCCGCGTAGACCTCGACGCGCGCCCGGGGCGAGTGGCCGCGCTCGACGGCCTCGAGGGCGGCGAGGTGGAACTGCAGCGCCTTCGCGTCGTCTCCGCGCACGAAGTGGATGCGGCCGATGGCCAGCAGGCACCAGCCGTAGTGCCAGTGCGCGCCGATCGACCGCAGCACCTCGACGGCGCGCGCGAGCACCGGCAGGCCCTGCTCGGGGTTTCCGTTGCCCACGTGCGCCTCACCCTGGTTGGCGAGCACGCGGCCCTGCATGTCGACGTCCCCGTCGGCCACCGCCGCGTCGTGGGCGCGCTGGTAGACCTCGAAGGCGCGCGGGTAGTCGCCGAGCTCCTCGTGGACGATGGCGAGGTAGTTGAGCGCCCGGGCCGCCCGCGCCGGCACGCCGAGCGTCTCGAAAGACTCGAGCGCCGCCTGGAGCTGCGCGAAGCCGTCCTCGTAGCGGCCCTGTTGCACCAGGCACGCGCCCAGCCAGCCGCGGGTCTCGGCCTCGAACAACGGCTCGTTCAGCTCGGCCCACAGGCTCTGCGCGCGGCGGAGGTACTCGAGCGCGGCGCCGTAGTCGTTGAGGAGGAACTTCGTTTCCCCGAGCGTCTCGTCGAGCGCGGCCCGGGTGCGGGTGTCCGCCGGGCAGCACGCGTCGGCGGCGGCCAGTCGCTCGAGGGCGTGCGGCGCGTCGAACGCACACAGCGCCGCGGTGCCCTCGAAGAAGTGTGACCAGAAGGCGCTCGCGGGCTGCCCAGGCGGTGGACGGTCGATCTCCCGACGGCGGCGTCCCCGTTGCCAGGTGAGCAACTCGACGTTCGGAGAGGAGACGAGCATGCGGTCCTGCGCTGTACCACTCCTGCGCTGCGACCGCCGACCCCGGTCGAACTCGGTTTCGCGACCGAGTGGTCGCGGCCTATAGGGGTCAGATGTCGCTGTGGCTCGTCCTCGTGTTGGCTGCTGCCCCCGCTCCCGCGCCGAAGCTGGCCATCACGCCGTTCTCGACCGTCGACCTCCCCGAGTCGCGCGGGCAGTTGTTTGCCGAGCACCTCGGCACCCGCCTCATCGAGAACGGGCTGCAGGTCACCACGCCCAAGGACATGGCGATCGTGCTCGGCTTCGAGCGACAGCGGCAGTTGCTCGGTTGCTCCTCCGGCGTCGAATGCCTCGTGGAACTCGCCGGCGCGCTCGGCGTGACCGAGCTCATCACCGGGGAGGTCGCGAAGCTCGACAGCGGCTATCAGCTCGTCGTCAAGGTGCTCGCGGCCGGCTCGGGCTCGGTGCGCTTCGCGCGGACCACCCGCGTCGACACCGAGCGCGAGCTGTTCTCGACCCTCGACGCGTGGGCGCTCACCATTGCGGGCAAGGCGGCCCCTCGCTCGTGGGCGCCGGTGATTCCCGTCGTCACGGGCGCGGTGGCCGCCGGCTTCGGTGCCGGCTTCCTGGTGAGCGCCAGCTTCCGACTGGCCTCGCTTCAGCGCCGAGGCGTCGATGCGCTCACCTATGAAGACGCGCTCGCCGCGAAGACCCTCGGCGCGCGGGACCAGTGGCTCGGCGCCGTCCTGGCCGGCGCGGGTGCGCTGGCGATCGGCGCCGGGCTCGCGTGGCTCGCGCTGAGTACGCCCCCGACCCAGGCCTCAGCGGTGTGGGTCGTCCCCTCGCTGCACGGCTTCGCCCTGGTGGGGGTGTGGCCATGAAGGCCCTGTTCGTCATGGTGGCGTGGTGCGCGCTCTCGGGCTGTGACTTCGACAGGGCGTTCGGCTCGTACTGCGCGGAGACCGGGCGGTGCGATGACGCGGGACTGGGCGATGGCGGCGCGACGACGGGCGGTGACGGCGGCGGGACGGCCGGCGGTGGAGGTGGGACGGCCGGCGGTGGCGGCGGGACGACCGGCGGTGGCGGCGGCGCGACCGGCGGCGGAGGCGGCGGAGGCGGCACGACCGGCGGTGGAGGCGGTGCGACGACCGGTGGCGGTGGCGGGACGCTCTCCGGTCCCAACCAGGGGGACGGCGGCGTGATGCCGGGGTGCACCTTCAGCCGGCTGTGGATCACCGGCTTCACCAGTGGCGAAACGAACGACTGCACCCTGGTGAGCGTGAGCGCGCAGAAGCCGAACAGCGCCGGGAACGACGTTGTCTGCCAGCTCCCCATGTCCGTGGTGTCGGCGCCCATGCCGGGCTTCACCTTCTACGGCGACGCCTCATGCACCCTGTCGCCCAGGGCCAGCACCGGGCGCGGCGCGCGACCCACGCGCTTCGGCACCTACAGCTGGTACGCGGCCGTCAGCGCGAGCGGGTTCACCATCAGCAGCGCGTTGGCGACCTTCACCGCGACGGCGACGCTCACCCTCGACGCGGGCGCGGCGCCGCTCGAGATCGGCAAGTGCAACTACCTCGAGATCTCGGCCAGCGGGTTGAGCCTGCCTGCGCCCGCGGCTGAAGACACGCCGGTCACCGTCACCCTCATGCAGGGTGGCACCGGCCTCTCGAACTGCGGCGCGAGCCAGTTCCGCGCGGGCGACTCGTCGCTCTTCATCGGCGTGCAGCCGGCGAGCACCACCCCGGTGAGCGTGACGGCCTCGGGC
>JBBRUE010000159.1:0-10429 GCA_038248085.1 Myxococcales bacterium
GATCAACGTCTTCACGCCGCGATGGAGCGCCTTGACGATCTCCACCTTCTGCTGGCTACCGACCGACAGCTCCCGCACCACCGCGCCGGGGTCGAGCTGGAACCCGAACTTCGCGCACGTCGCGTCGACCTCCCGGCGCGCGCGGGCGAGATCCAGCCGGCCGGCCTTCGTCGGCTCGTGCCCCCGCACCACGTTCTCCGCCACCGTCAGCGAGGGCACCAAAGTGAAGTGTTGGTGCACCATTCCGATGCCCCGCGCGAGCGCCTCGGCCGGGGTCTTCACCCGCACCGGCTGGCCGTCGAAGCACACCTCGCCCTGATCAGGCTGGTACAGGCCGTAGAGCACGTTCATCAGCGACGACTTGCCGGCCCCGTTCTCGCCGATCAGCGCCAGTCGCTCGCCCGGCCGCACTTCGAGCGAGACGTCGTCCAGCGCTGCAACGCCGCCAAATCGCTTGGTGATGTGTCGGAGCTCGATCACCGTGGTGGACCCTATCCGACACTGATCGACGGTGGGGTGTGAACGCCAGTGCACACCAGGTGCTGGCGCAGCGCCGCACCAGTGCAGGTGCTCCTCCCGCCCAAGCCCCCGGGACTGCTGGCGGGTCGAGGTGGCCCGGGGCGTGCTTTCTCAGCCGACGGGAGAGGCAGCCATGACACGATCGATCGTCCTCATCGGAGTGCTGTCGCTGTCGGGGTGCACCCGTGACGTGCCGGCGACCCGGCTCGAGGTGAGCGCCGGGGTGCTCGCCACCTGCACGCGCGTCTCGGGGCTCGAGATCGGCGCCCTGCCGCTCGACATCGAGGTCGGGGGGAAGCTGGTCCGCCTCGCCGAGTGGACGACCGCCGACGCCGTCACCACCGACGTGGTGGGGTTCGCCGCCCAGCTCCCGCCCGACGTCGTGTTCACCGTGGAGGCGGGCGATCGCACCTTCCACGGCGACCAGCCGCGATGGCTGCACCCGCTGGGCGTCTCGGGTCCGCGCGTCCACGGCATCGACGCGTTGACCTTCTGCACCGTCGGCGTTCAGCCCGCGCTGGCGTTGGCGCCCTGAGCCGGCGCGCCACTCAGTCGGTGAGCTCGAAGTTGCCCGCGAGGATGTGGCCCCAGCCCGCCTCGGAATCGTCGAAGAGTTCCACCACCAGCGCGCGCCCCGCGAGCCACCCGAGATCGAGCGCGATGGGCCGCAGGACCTCATCTCTCTCTCCGGTGACGAGGAAGCGAACCTTCCGCGCGCCGGTGGGCAGCTGCTCGACGATGCGCACCCCGACCTGGGAATCGAACCCTTCGGCGCGGCCCCCTCCGACGCGGAAGTGGAGCGTCGAGGTGGGCGTGGCGATGAAGGCCGGAGACGTCAGCGAGCCCCGGTTGCTGTCCCCCGAACGCCCCGGTGCGCTGGGGAGGAAGCTGTTGAAGAACGGGCCGTCGGCGCCGGTGATCGCCGTTTGCCCAGGGCCCGCTTCGAGCGTCGGCCCCGCCGCGAACGCGGCGCCTGACACCGACCATCGCGAGAGCTCCTTCGAGGTGGGGAAGACCAGGCGACGCCCGCTGGGCGAAGGCGGCTCCGTCGATTTCGAGGGCGGCGCGTCGGCCGGCAACGGAGTCAGGACCAGCGCACCGATGACGGTGTTCAGCTCGCGCGACGCGAGCTCGACCATCACCGGTACGGCGCGGGTCACCGTCACTTCACCGGGCGCGGCCACGATCGCCTCGGCGTCGTCGGGTCGCGTGGGCTTGACGGCGATCTCCACCCGCGGGTTCGGCGGCACCAGCTCCACCCGCCAGCGCCCTTGCGCGAGCACCGGCAACGTGAACCGCGCTGTCTCGCCCCGAAAGAGCATCGACCCCATGCCCCCCTCGGGCAGCGGCAGGCCCCGCGACGGCTGGAACAAGTACGGCGGAACGTGGATACCGCCCGTGGCCGTCGAACGCAGGCCCGCGCGTCCCCGAATCCGTACGTAGCTCGCGCTGATCATCGCCAGCGGCTCCAGCGCCTGAAACGGAATGCGCACGTAGTCCCGCGCGAAGGAAGGGTCGGCCGCCATCTGCTCACCCGTCGTGTAGCTGGGGTCGTTGCCGCGCGGCATGTTGAAGGTGATCAGGTCTGGCGCGCGCTGGAGCACGTACTTCCCGTCACCGTGGTCGTGGCCCACCGGCATTCTCGGGTCGGCCGGCTGACGGGCGATGTGTTTGTCGTTGAGCCCGAGCATGTCGAGCGCAGGCAGCTTGGAGAAGTACGGCAGGCACCCGGCTGCGGTCACGGCGTACAGCGGCTGTTCCTTCTGGAAGGCCAAGCCGAAGAGCTGCCCCACGGTCTGCCCTTCCCACTGCCACCGCGCGTCGCGGGCGACGTTGTTCTCGCGACGGGCCCACTGATGCTCGAGCGACCACGGCACCCCGACCAGGGTGCCGAGGATCAGCACCGGGCGCAGCCACGCGACGCGCCGCCAGCGCGCGAGCCCCGCGAAGCCCAGCGCCACCAGCAAGGCCGCCAGCCCCCAGACGGGGATCAAGTGTCTCCACGCGGGGAAGTGATCGCCACCGATCACCACGACGTAGGCGCTCCACACGCTGATGAGTCCGAACAACACCAGCGCCCAGCGACGGGTTGCTCGCGCGGAGAGCGCGGCCAGCAGCGCTACGGCCGAGGCCCCGCTGAGCAGCGCGTTCGTCTCGAGCCCATTGCGCACGTAGTCGAGGCCCAGCCGCACGTGGGCCTCGGTGACGTGCGCCTTCACGTACGCGGTGTTGGGAAGCCAGTCACCGTAGTAGGCGAGGCGGAACGCGAGCTGGGCCGCCCACGCGACGAGCGGAACGCCCACCATGAAGCCCAGCGCGCGGGGCGCCGCCCACACATGCCGCCGGCCCATCAACAGCAACAGCCCCACTGCGAGCCCCGCTACGAAGAGCGGAGAATCGGGTCTCGTCCACACCAGCAGCGCCAGGCTCAGCCCGGCGCGTCGCGGCCAGCGGAAGTCGTTGAAGCCGCTGCCCTGGTACTCCGCGATGAACCACAACGCCGCGCACAGACACGCGAGCACGAAGGGCTGCTCGAGACCGGCGATGCTCCAGATGCCGATGGACGCGGAGCTCCCCAGCAAGACCAACGCGAGGGCCGTCCCGCTCCAGCCCGCGCCGATGCGCCGCGCGAAGAGCATCACCAGAATGAAGGCCGCGATGGTCGAGCCCATGGTGAAGACCCGCGTCGCGTCGACGAGGTCGAGGCCCGACGCACCGAGCGCGGCGACGATGAGCACCTGGCTGAGGTTGGAGTAGCCCTCGACGCGTTCACCGTCGGTCCAGGTGAGGCCCTTCCCTTCGAGCAGCCGCTCAGAATAGCGGAGGCTGATCAGCGGATCATCTTCGAGGAAGTTGCCGATGTCGCGGCACGTCCCGGCCACGAAGAGCAACCCGAGCAATACGGCCAACCCCCACGGGAGCCACGCGGCGACGACGCGAACTGAGCGGACCACCCACCTGCTGCGTTGCATGGTGCCTTCAGATCGCTGGCGGAACGAAACGCTCGAGGTCGGCGGTGTTCGACGGCACCTTCACCTCGCCGGCGATGATCTTCGCCCGCAGGGCCTCGACCTTCGCCAGCATCGCCGCCTTCTCTGGCAGGTCGAGGCGCACCTCGGCGTAGGTGACGCCGCCTTCCTTGAGGCCCATCGCCACGTCGCCCGCGGTGAAGGCGCCGGCCTTGAGATCGCTCGCCGCCTGCCACACCGCGAGGTCCACCCGCTTGACCATCGAGGTCAGCACCGCGTCGGGCGCGAGGGGCGATTGATCGGAGTCGACGCCGATGGCGAACACCCGCTGGCCCGCGGCGTGCGCCTCCTTGATGGCCTGGATGGCGCCGTTGCCGTCGCTGCCCGCGGCGTGGAAGACGACCTCGCAGCCCTTCGAGACGAGGTCCTGCGCGGCCTGCTTGCCGGCGCCCACGTTGTCGAAGCTCCCGGTGTACTGCACCAGCACCCGGGCCTTCGGGTTGGTGGTCTTCACGCCCGCGCGGAAGCCGGCCTCGAACTTCTTGATGAGGGGGATCTCCATGCCGCCCACGAAGCCGACGGTGTCCTTCGCCACCAGCCCGGCGAGCGCGCCGACGAGGAAGCTGCCCTCCTCTTCGCGGAAGACCACCGTGCGCACGTTGGGCAACGCGATCGCCACCCCCTTCGCGTCGAGGATCGGCGAGTCGATGAGCAGGAACTTCGAGCCGGGGTTCTGCTTCGCCACCGTCTCCACCGAGTTCTCGAGCATGAAGCCGACGCCGACGGTGAGGTCAGCGCCCTGGTCGACGATGAGCTGGAGGTTGGGCTGGTAGTCCTCTTGCGCCTTGCTCTGCACCACGAGGGGCTTGAGGCCCAGGGCGACCACGCGCGCCTCGAACTCGGGGGGCAGGGAGGCCTTGCGCTCCGCGGCGGTGAGCGCGACGTACTTGCCGTCGACGTACTTCTGGTTGGCCGCCCACGACTCGAGGCCGCGCAGCGCGGAGTCGTTGAAGGAGGTGTCACCCCGGCCGCCGACATCGGTGACCAGGCCCACGGTGAGGCCCCTGGCGGCGACGGGCGTCGGGTCTTTCTTGCAGGCGGACAGCACCAGCGCGGCGACGAGGCAGAGGCGGGCGAGCGTCATGGGCGCGCACCATGCCTCAAGAAGTGGCCGGGGTGGTCGGTCGCGCGTAGCTTGCCGCCACATGTCTCCCTACGAACTCATCAAGGCCAAGCGCGACGGCAAGATCCTCGCGTCTTCCGACATTCGCGTGTTCCTCGACGCGTACACGAAGGGCGACGTCACCGACTACCAGATGAGCGCGATGTGCATGGCCGTGTTCTTCCGCGGCCTGTCGCCGGTGGAGCTCGGCGCGTGGACCCGCGCGATGCTCGAGAGCGGCGAGGTGCTCGACCTGTCCGAGACGAAGGGGCTCAAGGTCGACAAGCACTCCACCGGCGGGGTGGGGGACAAGGTGTCGCTCTCGCTGGCCCCGCTGGCGGCGGCCTGCGGCGTGCCGGTGCCGATGATCTCTGGGCGCGGCCTGGGGCACACCGGCGGCACCCTCGACAAGCTCGAGTCGATCCCGGGGTTCCGGGTCGATCTCTCGGTCGCCGACTACCGGCGCCTGGTGCGCGACGTGGGCTGCTGCCTCATCGGCCAGACCGCGACGCTCGCGCCGGCCGACAAGAAGCTCTACGCGCTGCGCGACGTGACCGCGACGGTCGACTGCATTCCGCTCATCGCTTCGTCGATCATGTCGAAGAAGCTCGCCGAGGGCATCGACGCGCTGGTGCTCGACGTGAAGGTCGGCAGCGGGGCGTTCATGAAGACCCTCGACGACGCGCGCACGCTGGCGAACACGATGATCGGCATCGGCCGCGAGATGGGGAAACAGGTCGTCGCGCTGCTGACCGACATGGACCAGCCCCTGGGCCGCGCGATCGGCAACTCGCTCGAGGTGATCGAGGCCGTCGAGATGCTCCGCCGCAAGGCGCCGGCCGACTACACCGAGATCACCCTCGCGCTGACCGCGGAGATGCTGGTGCTCGGGGGCAAGGCGAAGGACGAGGCCGAGGCGCGGAAGAAGCTCTTCGAGGTGATGGACTCCGGCGCCGCCGAGAAGAAGTTCTGCGAGATCGTCAAGGCGCAGGGCGGGGACCCGTCGGCGATCACCGACCTCTCGAAGCTGCCGCGCGCGCGCACCCTGGTGCCGGTCAAGGCGGTGAAGGACGGGGTGGTGACGGCCATCGACTCCGAGGCCATCGGGCTGGCGGCGATGCTGCTGGGGGCGGGGCGCGCGAAGTCGAGCGACGTCATCGACCCGGCCGTCGGCTTCATGCTCGACAAGAAGGTCGGCGACGCGGTGAAGGCCGGCGAGCCGCTGCTGACGATGCACGTCAACGACGACGCGCGCGTGAAGGAGGTCACCGAGCGGGTGATCGCCGCGTACTCGCTGGGCACGAAGGCGCCCCCGCCGCGGCCGTTGGTGCTCGAGCGCATCGGCTGAATCCATCGCGCGTGAACGAGTTGCAGCGCTCGGCAAAGTCAGCCGGGTGGAACGCCGGCCCCCGTCGGCGCACGACCTCGGCTCAGGCGTCAGCCCGTTGACCGGGCCCAGCCGCTTCGAGCACTTGGCGCTGGCTGACGGGCTGCATTCCCGTCGCGCATGCAGCCGCATCTTCAGAAACGCGACGCCCGTGGCTCCCTCGACGCCCGCGTGGTGGAGCCCGGCATTCTCGACGTGAAGCTCTCGGGTCACCTGAGCGAAGACGTGGGGCGGGCCTTCTCCGACTTCGCCCGGGCCGCTGCGTCGCGGTCCGAGCGATGCCAGGTGCGCCTCGACGTCTGCGACCTCGAGGGCTTCGACCCCGCCGTGCGCGATGCGTGGGTCCGCGTGGTGCTCGAGTTCCACGCACGGATCGAGCGCGTCAGCGTGGTGTCGTCGGGCTTCCTGATCACCCTCGCGGCGCGGACCGCGGGCGTGGCGCTGGCCGCGATGGGGGTTCGCTTCGAGGTGTCGACCTCCCGCGCTCGGTGACCCAGGCGAAGCAGTGCCTGTCTGCGCTGGGCATGAAGGGCAAGCTGAGCTGCCCGCTGGCACGCGCCTCGCGCTCGACGGGGAGCGCGCTCAAGGCCCCGCACGCTTTGCGCGTGCCCACGCTCCGTTCGGGGAGGCCACGTGGGGTCCTCCGACGGCCCGGCACGACGTGTTCACCGGTGACCGCAAGGCGCTGCGCCGCTTCGCCGGCTCCCCGGCCTGAGTCGCGCGTCTTCGACATCGGGGGGCAATTCGCGTAACGGGGACGCATGGAGACCCCCGACGCCCCCGCCCCCATCACCTTCGAGTCCTTCGGCTTGCGCGCCGAGGTGCTCACGGCGCTCAAGGCCCTCGGCTACGAAGAGCCCACGCCGATTCAGCGAGAGACCATCCCCGCGCTGATCGCCGGGCGCGACGTGCTGGGCCAGGCCGCGACGGGCACGGGCAAGACCGCCGCCTTCGCGCTGCCGATGCTCCAGTGCGTCGACCCGAAAGACCGCCGGCCCTTCGAGGCCCAGGCGCTGGTGCTCGTGCCGACGCGCGAGCTCGCCATGCAGGTCGCCGAGGCAGTGCAGAAGTACGGCGCGGGCATCGGCGTCACCTCGCTGGCCGTCTACGGCGGGCAGGAGATCTTCAACCAGGTGCGCCCGCTCAAGCGCGGGGTGGACATCGTCATCGCCACGCCTGGCCGCGCGCTCGACCACATCGCGCGCAAGACGCTGCTGCTCAAGAACGTGAAGTTCGTCGTCCTCGACGAGGCCGACGAGATGCTCGACATGGGCTTCGAGGACGACCTCAAGTCGATCCTCAACGAGCTCCCGGCGACGCGGCAGACGGCGCTCTTCTCGGCCACGCTGCCCTCGCGCATCGCGAAGATCGCCGAGAAGCACCTGCGCGACCCGGTGCGCGTGTCGATCGCCGCCCGCTCGCTCGACGCGGGCACGCTCCCCAGCATCCGCCAGTCGGCGTACGTGGTGCAGCGCAAGCTGAAGGAAGCGGCGCTGATGCGCGTGCTCGAGTGGGAGACCCCCCAGAGCGCCCTCATCTTCTGCCGCACCCGCAACGAGGTCGAGGCGCTGACCCACGTGCTGATGCGCGCGGGCTACGAGCCGGCGGCCCTGCACGGCGGCCTGACCCAGGATCAGCGCGACCAGGTGCTCAAGCGCTTCAAGGAAGGCGCGGTGCGCGTGCTGGTGGCCACCGACGTCGCGGCGCGCGGGCTCCACGTCGAGGCGCTCAGCCACGTGGTGAACTTCGATCTCCCCACCTCGCCCGAGGTCTACGTGCACCGCATCGGTCGCACCGGCCGCGCGGGTAAGGAAGGCATCGCCATCTCGTTCGTCGACCCCCGCGAGATGCGGCTGCTGGGGAACGTCGAGCGGCAGATCAAGCGCAAGCTGCCCCTGGTGCAGGTGCCGACCCGCGCGCAGCTCGACGCCAAGCGCTCGGAGACCATCGCGGCCCAGGTGAAGGCCGCGCTCGAGGATCCCGAGGTGGCGGTCTTCACCGCGCTCGCCGTCAAGGCCGCGGAAGGCTCGTCTGCCGAGGCCGTGGCCGGTGCGGCGATGATGCTGCTCCAGCGCAAGCTCTTCCCCGCGCACGACAGCGACACCGCCGAGTTCTCGCAGGCCAGCAGCAAGGGCCCGCGGGTCGAGCGGCCCGAGCGTGGAGATCGGCCCGCGCACGCCGCGCGGCCTGAGCGGGGAGATCGTCCCGCGCGCGGTGGTTACCCGGAGCGCGGCCCGCGGGCCGAGCGCTCACCGGGCGGCAAGCCGGGCATGACCGCGCTGACGCTGAGCCTCGGCTCCCACGCCGGCGTTCGTCCGCAGGACCTCGTGGGGGCGATCGCCAACGAGGCGAACCTGCCCTCGCGCGAGATCGACGGCATCCGGGTCGACGAGTACACCTCGCGTGTCGAGGTGCCGACCGAGGCCGTCGAGCGCGTCATCGAGGCGCTCCACGCGACGAAGATTCGCGGTCGCAAGGTGAAGGCCGAGATCGAGGGCACCGCGGGCGCCGCCACGCGCCGTCCGCCCCCGGCCGAAGCGCCGGTGCGGGCTTCTTCTCCCCGGGCGCACAAGGAGGCCCGCGCGTCGGCGCCCCGCACGCCGCGGGTCTCTGCTCCGCGCGCGGCCCGCGCGTCCGCTCCGGCGAAGCAGGAGGAAGTCGTCTCTGCCGCCGCGCCCCAGCACGCCGCCGCTCCGGCCCAGCCGGCCGAGGGCGCCAGCAAGCCGCGCTTCGGTGAGAAGCGGGAATTTGGTTCGCGGCCGCCCCGCTTCGGAGAGACGCCGCGCTTCGGTGACAAGCCGCGCTTCGGTGACAAGCCCGCAGGCGACGGTGACAAGCCCGCTGGCGAGAAGCCCCGCTTCGGTGCCAAGCCCGCTGGCGACAAACCCCGGTTCGGCGACAAGCCGCGCTTCGGTGACAAGCCCGCCGGCGACAAGCCCCGGTTCGGCGAGAAGCGCTCGTTCGGCGACAAGCCGCGGTTCGGCGACAAGCCCGCCGGCGACAAGCCCCGGTTCGGTGAGAAGCGCGAGTACGGCGAGAAGCCCCGCTTCGGTGACAAACCGGCCGGCGAGAAGCGCACCTTCAGCGACAAGCCCGCGGGTCAGAAGCCGTTCAGCGACAAGCCGTCGCGCTTCGGTTCGGGTGCGCGTCCGCAGCGGGCGGGACGCATGGAGCCCAAGCGTCGTTGAGCTGAGCACTGGCCCCTCGTCGAAGTGGGCGGGGATCACGGCTCACGTGCCACTCCGACGGGGAGACGCGTACGGCAGTTCGTTCGCTGCCCCGAGGCCGCGACACGGGTGACCGAACCGCCCCAGGGGCGGGTGACTCCTGACGCGCGAGGAACAGCGGCCTCGAGAGCGGTGGCGGCCGGGGTCTCCCGCTTGGCTCGGCGCGCGCAGGCCCGCGACACGACACGAGGGTGCGCAACTGAGGGTGAGCGCACCGGGCCTGAAGAGAACGAACGACTTGCCGTTCGTACGAGATTATGTGATGAAAAGACACCTTTTCGCGTACGATTGGAGACTCACACGAAAAAGCGACCCCCGGGCTCCCTCGAGAATGGGGGCGCAGATCGAGCGACGAGCGCTCGATGCCTGAGCAGTGGACTTCCGGGCTGACGCACTAAGGTGGTCGTGATGGCCCACGAGCGCATCCTCCTCGTCATCGACCCCTCGGCGCCGCTGATGCCCCTGGTGCGCGCTTCGCGCCGTGTCGCGCCCGAGCCGAGGCACATCCACATCGTGGTGCTCGGCGCTCCCGGGCCCGAGGCGCTCCGCCCGCGCGACCCGGCCGGGCCCTTCGCCGCGGTCTTCGAGGCCCTCGGGGCGGGCTCCGTCGAGACGACCTTCGACCCCGCGCAGATCGCCGCCCTCGCCCGGCGCCACGAGGTGAGCCTCGTGGGCATCGGTCCCTGGCCCTGCCGTTCCGCGCGCACGCGGGCGTTGACCCTCGTGGAGCTCTCCTCCCGGCAAGGCTTCGACGTGCTCTCGGTCGGAGCGCGGTGTGGCGAGTCACCGCGCCACCCGGGGCTCGTCGGCCTCTCGCTGCAGGTAGGCTCCACGGTGCTGGGAACGACGACCGCTGCGGTGCGCGCCCTGGTCGCGGTGCGGAGGGTGGCCGTCTTCGCGCGCGGCGCCTCAGGGGAGGACCTCGATCGGCTCGAGTCTTCCCTGCGCGGGCTGCTGCCGGGTCACGAGCTCGAGCTCATCCCGCTCCCGCCGGGTTCGCCGGGCGAAGGGCTCGAGGCAGAGGCCGCGGCGCGCGGGCTCGAGCTGCTGGTGGTGGCCTCGGCCGAGGTCTCGACGGCCCGGCAACTCGTCGTCGGCTTCTCCGAGGCGGACGCGCTGGAAGAAGCCGCGGTCCCGCTGCTCATGCTTCACCGCGGGGCCGAGC
>JBBRUE010000160.1:0-10423 GCA_038248085.1 Myxococcales bacterium
AAGCCGGGCAGCGTGCCTTGCACCGCGCGGGCAGCCTCGAGCGCGTAGAACGAGGGCACCCGGGGCCGGGCGTGCTCGGCGTCGACGCGGGGGTACGAGAGCACGGCCTTGCTCCGGCCGGCCCCGACCGCGAGCAACAGCGCGAGGCGCTCGGCGGCGATGCGTTCCTTCGCGGTCTCGAGCTCGGGTGAGACGGCGGCGCGGATCGCGTCGGGGAGCAGCGGGTCTTCGCGGATCTTCTGGGGAAAGACGCGCTCGGCGAGGCCGGGCACGAAGACGATGTCGAAGGAGAGCCCGCGCGCGTTCTCGACGGGGGCGACGAAGACGTGGCCCTGGCGGCGGCCTTCGGGGGGCTCGGTCACCTCCGAGAGACGCCGGCTCAAGACCGCGCGCACCTCGGAGAGCTCGAGGGGGCCCACGGGATCCATCGGCGCGAGCTCGTGCAGCACGGCGAGCGCGCGGTCGGGGTACTTGAGGGCGCGGGTGGCGAGCGCGCCGATGACGTCGAGCCACTCCTTCCACTTCGCGGCCTTCGGGAACGCCGCGAGCGCGTCGAGGATCGGGAGAGCGAAGTGCTCGAGGGAATCGAGATCGACCAGCTCGCGATCGACGCGGGCGAGCTGGGCCTCGCTGGCGGTCGGGTTCTGCCGTTCCTTCAACTTGCGGTGCCGGAGCCCCGCGAGCCGGCGGCGCCAGCGGTCGGTGCCTCCGATCACCGCGGCGTCGATGATCAACCGTTCCCAGCGACGGGGGGCGCGGAGCTGACCGAGCACCGCGGGCGCTTCGACGTCACCCGTGCGCTCGGCAGGCGCCTTCGCAGGCGACTGGTTCGGTTCGAGCGGGAGCAACGACTCGCTGGCGTCAGGACGCACGAAGCGGTCGTCGCTCGCATCGGGAGGCGCACCCGACTGCTTGAGCTGCGGCACCTGGGACAGCGAGAGGTACTCGCTGAACCGGCGCGCGGAGAGTCCCTCTTCCGCACACAACAGCAGCGAGAGCAGGGCGCGCCCCGAGGGGTCCGGACGAGGCAACCCGGAGCTGAACCAAGCCGGGATCTGCGCGCGGCGAAACGCGTCTTCGAGGGGCGCGCGGTACGAGCCAGGGCTGCGCAGCAACACGGCCATCTCGTCGAACCGCACGCCGTTGGCGGCCAGCTCGATCATCCTCCGGGCGATTTCGACACACTCCCGCGCCTCGCCAGGCGCCGAGAAGAAATCGACCTGCTGGGTTCCCCTGAGAGGGTCAGGGAGGGGGGAAAACAAATTCCGCTGCAGCGCCTCGATCGCCGAGTCACCGTCAGCCCGCAACTCGGTGCGCTCGAGCCCACCGACTTCGTCTTCCCCGACCGGTGACGCGACGATCACCTCGCGGGCGTGCCGCACGAGCGCATCGATGAAGGCGCGCTCCAGCCCCTCGCCGCGCTTCAAGTCCACCAGCACGAGCGGCACGACGGGCGAGTCCTTCACCGCCGCGATCGCCAATGCGTACACCATCGAGCGATCCGCGAGCGCGGCCTCGGCGAGCGCGACGTCGAACGCACGCATGGCCTCCCCGAGCGCCGGCTCCACGCGATCTTCCGAGATCCCCAGCATCCGCAGCTCACCGACGGTCCGCGAGAGCGCGCGCGACAACCCGGGCCGGCCAGTCAGTGGGGTGAGCCGATGCAGCTTCCCCGCTTCACCGAGCAGGTGCGCGACGCGAGCCCACAAGGCCTCGAGAGAGAGCGAGGTGACGGCGGTGAGCTGCTTCTCCAGCAGCGCGGGCCGGGCGAGCTCGAGGGCGTGGCGATACAGCGTGGTGCGGCACCAACCGAAGATCGCGCGTTTGATCGACCGCGTCAGCTCGGCGACGGTCTCGAACGAAGGCCCGATGAGGAGCGCCTCTTCAGCGGGCGGCAGCTCCCGGAGGAATTGCCGCACCCGCTCGAGCCGAAGCTCACTCCGCCGACTCGTCACCAGGGCCCGCACGCGCCCGGGACTCTGGCGGAAAAGCGAAACGTGGACGAGCGCTCAAAACAAGCAGGACGCGTCGTTACCCTCTATCGCTCTGATCTCGCTCGAAACCCGTTCCTCGTCGTCCCGCGTGGTCCCGCCGGTGCGGCGCTCATTCCGCGCAGGAGGTGCACACCGGGGGCACAAAGTCGAAGGCGTCCTGGCTTGGTGGCGCGTCAGGGGAGGCACGCTCGCTCGATGGCCGACTCGGCGCCCCCGCGCGATCGAGCCCAAGTGCCTGGTCCGCGCAGGCGCTGGGGGGAAGGTCGTGCCGCCCACTTCAGATGCTCTCGGAGACGGCGCCGCTTGTCAGGCGACGATATCTCGTCGACGCGGCGTACGTATGCGTGGTTAGCGTGTGGGCCGATGACGTTCGACGAGCTTGGGCTAGATCAGAGGTTGGTGCAGGCGGTGAAGGCCGAGGGCTACACGACCCCCACGCCGATCCAGATGCAGGCGATCCCGTACGTGCTGCAAGGCCGCGACGTGCTTGGCTGCGCGCAGACCGGGACGGGGAAGACCGCGGCGTTCGCGCTGCCGACGCTCCAGCGCCTGGCGGCGTCGACCCCTGGGGGAACTCCGAAGATCCGCTGTCTCGTCGTGACGCCGACGCGCGAGCTGGCCACCCAGGTCGCCGAGAGCTTCGAGACCTACGGGCGCGGCTTGGACCTCTACGTCACGGTCATCTTCGGCGGCGTCGGCCAGGACAAGCAGGTGAAGGAGCTGCGCCGGGGCGTGGACATCCTCGTGGCGACGCCGGGCCGGCTGCTCGACTTGATGAATCAGCGGCTCGTGTCGCTCCAGGCCGTCGAGGTCCTGGTGCTCGACGAGGCAGATCGCATGCTCGACATGGGGTTCATCCATGACGTGAAGAAGATCCTCGCGGCGCTGCCGACCCAGCGGCAGACGCTCTTCTTCTCCGCGACGATGCCCGACGAGATCCAGTCGCTCGTCAAGAGCATCCTCAAGAACCCGGCGCGGGTGGCGGTGGCCCCCATCTCGTCCACCGCGGAGAGGGTCGAACAGAGGGTCTTCTTTGTTCACAGTGGCGACAAGCGCTCGCTGCTCGTGAAGCTGCTGGATGATCCGTCAGTCACCCGCGCGCTCGTGTTCACGCAGATGAAGCACGTCGCGAACCGCGTGATGGAGCATCTGGAGAAGGCGGGGGTCTCGGCCGCGGCCATTCACGGCAACAAGTCGCAGAGCGCGCGTGAGCGGGCGCTCGAGGGCTTCAAGGACGGGAGCGTGCGCGTCCTCGTCGCGACGGATGTCGCCGCGCGGGGCATCGACGTCGAGGAGATCTCGCACGTCATCAACTTCGACCTGCCGAACGTGCCCGAGACCTACGTGCACCGCATCGGTCGCACCGCGCGCGCCGGGAAGTCGGGCGAAGCGTGGTCGTTCTGCGAAGACGGGGAGGAGCGCGACTTCCTTCGCGACATCGAGCGGGTGACGAGACTGAAAATCCCCGTCGCCCAGACGCCAGCGCTGCCGCCGCGAACGCCCAAGGAGGACCAGGACCGGCGGCCCCGCGGACAGACGCCCGGCGGTGGCGCAGGCGGCGGAGCGCGCGGCGGGCAAGGTGCCCGGAACAGCGGCGGTCAAGGCGGCCAACGCCCCGGTGGCGGGGGAGCGCGCAGCGGGCAAGGTGCGCGGAACAGCGGCGCTCAAGGCGGCCAACGCCCCGGTGGCGGCGGCGGCCGGCAGGAGCAGGCGCGCGGTCAGTCAGCGGGTGGCCGCGGTCGCCCCGGGGGAGGAGGAAGGCGCGGCGGACGAGGAGGAAGGGATCCTGGTGGCCCGTAAGGAGCCGGCCAGAGCGGACTTCGGGATGGTTGGGCCCAAGGACCATCTCGTAGAAAAAAACCCAGCAACCCGTTGAGGTTGCTGGGTTAGTTGTGTGGAGGCGCTGGGAATCGAACCCAGGTCCGAAAGCCTTCAGTTCCAAGTCACTACGTGCGTAGTCAGGAATTTAGATCTTTAAGCCCCTCACCCTCCTCCAGACGGGATGATGAGAGTGCCGATTCTGACTGTCTCTCGTTCTCCGCGCTCAGGCACTTGGAGAACCAGCCCGCATTATGGCGGTCGACCTTCACCTCACGGACAGAAGGTGAAGCGACCGTGCAGTGACCGGTTTTTAGGCGGCCAGCGCAAGCTCAACGTTGTCGTTGGCTTTTGTGGTTTTGCTCCCTTTTATTTACGAGTGCGAAAGCTCACTCGGCACGCGACCAGGAGCCTCTTTGCCCCCGTCGAAACCTTGTCGCCCCCTAAATCTCAAAGAACTGCCTCCTACTTAACCACTTCGCGGCCCTTGTCACTCCCCGACTGACGGGGTGAAACGAGCGCCGATGCCTCTCCCCCTCGTCGTCTCAGTCCTCGCGGCCCTGACCATCGGCGCCGCGCCTGCGAAGAAACCGTCCGGCGTCTTCCCGTACCCGACGAAGATCAGCACGTTGAAGAACGGCCTGACCGTCGTCCGCGTGCCCTTCGACGCGCCGGGCCTGGTGGCGTTCTACACCGTGGTCCGGGTGGGTTCCCGCAACGAGGTCGAGGCCGGCCACACCGGCTTCGCCCACTTCTTCGAGCACATGATGTTTCGCGGCACCAGGCGCTTCCCCGAAGGGGCCCGTGGTGCGGCGCTCGCCAAGCTCGGCTTCAACGAGAACGCCTTCACCTCCGACGACGTCACCGTCTACCTCGTCAACGGGCCGAGCTCCGGGCTCGAGACGCTGATCGACCTCGAGGCCGATCGCTTCGCCCACCTCGAGTACGCCGAGGCCGCCTTCCAGACCGAGGCCCAGTCCGTCGCCGGCGAGTACCAGAAGAACGCCTCCAACCCGTCGCTGAAGATCGAAGAGACGCTCCTGGGCGCGGCGTTCACCACCCACACCTACCGGCACACGACGATCGGCTTCCCCGAAGACATCGCCGAGATGCCGAAGCGCTACGAGTACTCGAAGACCTTCTTCCAGCGCTGGTACACGCCGGACAACGCCACCATCGTGCTCGTCGGCGACTTCGACGACGCGAAGGCGATGGCGCTCTTCGAGAAGCACTACGGCCCGTGGACCGGCAAGGCTGCGCCGATCGTGGTGCCCGTCGAGCCGCCGCAGCAGGCCGCCCGCGCCGTGAAGCTCGCCTGGCCGTCCCCCACGCTCCCGCGGCTCGACCTCGCGTGGCACACCCCGGCCGCCTCGCCGAAGACGATGGACGGCGCGATTCAGCAGGTGCTCTCGAGCTACCTCGTCGGCCCGACCTCCCCGCTCCACCGCTCGCTGGTGCTCGAGCAGCAGCTCGCCGAGCGCCTCAGCCCTCTCTACGAGCACCACCGTGATCCGTCGCTCTTTGGCCTCGACGCGCGCCTCAAGACCGAGGCCAACCGCGAGCCCGTCACCACCGCGATGCTCGCCGCGATCACCGAAGTCGCCACGGGGAAGATCGACGGCAAGCGCCTCGAGGACATCAAGAGCAACCTCCGCTACCGCGTGGTGATGGAGCTCGAGACGCCGGCCCAGGTGGCGGAGACCCTCGCGTGGAACATCGGAATCTTCGGCGTCACCGACGCGATCGACACGCTCTACGCCAACATCGCCAAGGTCACCGCGAAGGACCTCACCGCCTTCGCAAAAAATCACCTCACCGACACCAACCGCACGACGCTGACGTTCACCGTCGAGCCGAAGGGAGTCACGCCATGAAGCGCCTCCTCGCCCTCGCCCTGTTCGTCACCGGCTGCGCCACCGCCCCCGTCGCCGCCCCGCTCCCGAAGGACGCCGCGCAGATCCCCACGGAGCAGCTCGTCGCCAAACCGCCGCCCGCGACACCGGTGCCGTACGTGCCGCTGCCTGCGGTGGAGCCCATGAGGCTCGTGCTGCTGCCGGTGCCCAACAAGCCTGTCGTCAGCGTGCGCCTCGTCTTCCGCACCGGCTCGGTCGACGACCCCAGGGGCAAGGAAGGCCTCACCGCGCTCACCACCCGCCTGCTGCTCGAGGGCGGTACGAAGTCGCTCGACAGCGCCCAGCTCCTCGAGGCGCTCTTCCCGATGGCCGCCGAGCTCAACGGCGACACCGACAAGGAGTTCACGACGATCACCGGCCGGGTGCACCGCGATCGCCTCCCCCGCTTCCTCGAGATCTTCAGCGAGACGCTGCTGGCCCCCCGCCTCGAGGACAAGGAGTTCGCCCGCCTCAAGTCGGAGCAGCTCAACCTCGTGCGCACCCGCCTGCGCCAGGAGAATGACGAGGAGCTCAGCAAGGTCGCCCTCGACGCGCTGCTCTACGAGGGACACCCGTACCGCCACTTCACCGGCGGCACCGAGGCCGGGCTGACCGCGATCACCCTCGAGGACGTCAAGGCGCAGTGGAAGAGCACCTTCACCCAGGACCGGTTGATCATCGGCCTGGCCGGCGGCGTCGATGAGGTGCTCGCCGCGCAGGTGAAGAAGACGCTGGGCGCACTGCCGGCCACCGGTGCGGTGCGCGCGCCGCTGCCGACCGCTCCTGGCCCTCGCGGACAGACCACCATCGTGCAGCGCGACACCGCCTCGACCGCGGGCAACTTCGGCTTCACCACCCCGCTGCGCCGCGACTCGCCCGACTTCGTGACGCTCTTCATCGCGCTGTCGTACTTCGGCGAACACCGCCAGGAGCACGGCGTGCTCTTCCAGGAAGTGCGCGATCGCCGTGGCCTCAACTACGGCACCTACGCCTACGCCCAGCACTACCGCCAGGACGGGTGGGAATCGATGCCGCGCCCGAACATCCTCCGCAGCCAGCAGGACGTGACGATCTGGCTGCGCCCGGTGCCCTCCGCCGCGGCCGTCTTCTCGACGCGAACGGTCCTCTCCTTCCTCGAACGGCTGCGCACCGCGCCGATCCCCGCCGATCGATTCGAGACCGCGCGCGGGTTCCTCGCGGGCGCCACGCGCATCTGGACCACCACCGACCAGCGCCGCCTGGGCTGGGCCATCGACGACGTGATCAGCGGCACGCCCGACTTCCTCGGCGCGGTGCGCAAGCGCCTCGAGACCATCACCCCGGCCGAAGCCCAGGCCGCCGTGCAGCAGTACGTCACCCCCGCCGCGCTCAACTTCGTCTTCGTGACCAGGGACGCCGAGGGGCTCGCCGCCGCGCTGAAGAGCGGCCAGCCGACGCCGATCACCTACCCGTCACCCAAGCCCGCAGACGTGCTCAAGGACGACGTGGAGATCGCGAAGGCCCCGCTGCCCCTCGCGCCTGATCAGGTCCGCGTCGTCAAGGCGGCCGAGTTCATGGGCCACTGAAGCGACCTGTAGCAGCGTCAAATCCTTCTCAGTGCCGCCTCGCGGGGTACACTTTCTCAACGTGCGCACGTCTCGACTGATCAGCTTCCTCGCGCTGTCTCTCGCATCGGTGGCGGGAGCCCAGAGCGTCGACCCGTTCACGGCACGCGGCATCGACCTGGTGGTGAACAAGTACACGCCCACCATGGAGTCGGGCCTGGCGCTCGAGGGCGGTGAGCTCCAGCTCACGCGCTCGTACCTCCTCCAGGCGATGCTCGACTTCAACGTCGGCCTCCTCGCCGCGAAGAACGGTACGGAGCGCCTCGGCGACCTCATCCCCTTCCGCGCCGACCTGCACATCCTCGGCGCCTACCAACTGCACCCGCGCGTCGAACTCTCGGCGGACCTGCCGATCACCATCGGGCAGATGAACAACTTCGGCATCCTGACCGCGCAGGGCTTCACCACGCCGGCGCCCAACGTCGCCGGGCTCGGCGCCCCCCGCCTGCTGGGCCGCGTGCAGATCATCAAGCAGAGCGAGTTCCCGATCGTCGGGCTCGCCGGCGTGCTCGAGGTGCGCATCCCCATCGGTGACACCTCCAGCTTCATGTCGGACCGTGGCTTCGTGTTCGCCCCGCGGCTCGCCGTGGAGCGCGTGATCGGCCCGGTGCGCCTGCTGGCCAACGTCGGCTGGCGGTTCCGCACGGCCCCCGGCCGGTTCATGAACCTCTACGTGAACCACGAGTTCACCCTCGGCGGCGGCGCGATCATCGATCTCCCTGCCTTCAGCCGCTTTCAGAACAACCAGATCCTCGGGGAAGTGAACATCGCGACCCCGACCGAAGCGCCCTTCACCTTCACCGAGGCCGAGGCGCTCAAGACGCCCTTCGAGCTTCTGGTGGGCGCCCGCACCCAGTTCGCTGGGAACTGGGGCGCCCAGCTCTCGGTCGGCAAGGGCCTGGGCAGCAACGGGTACGGCCGCGAGACGATCCGCTTCACGCTCGCCCTCACCTACCAGCACGTGCCCGACCCCGACGATGACGGTGACGGCATCCCCAACAAGATCGACGCCTGTCCCCAGCAGGCCGAGGACAAAGACGGCGTGGAGGACGGCGACGGCTGCCCCGAAGACCGGGAGCCGGATCGCGACAACGACGGCGTGCCCGACCGCCTCGACCAGTGCCCCGAGACCTTCGGTCCCCAGGACCTGGACGGCTGCCCCGACAAGGACGGCGATCAGATCCCCGACAACGTCGACAAGTGCCCCGACCAGCCCGGTCCGCCGAACCTCCAGGGCTGCCCGCCCCCCGAGGAAGAGGAAGACGTCGTCCTCGAGTCCGAGCGCATCCGCATCAACAACCAGATCCTCTTCGAGTTCGGCAGCGATCGCATCGACCCGCGCTCCTTCAAGCTCCTCGACGAGGTGGCGGCGGTGCTGGTCAAGAACCCCGACGTCGGCCCGGTGTTGATCGAAGGCCACACCGACAACGTCGGCTCGCGCGAGGCGAACATGAGCCTCTCGAAGCGCCGCGCGAAGGCCGTCGAGAAGTACCTCAACGGCAAGGGCATCGACGCCAAGCGGCTGCGCTCCGAGGGGTATGGCTTCGACAAGCCGCTGTCGACCAACGAGACCCCGCTGGGCCGCGCGAAGAACCGCCGCACCGAGTTCAAGCTGCTCGACGAGATCGAGACCAGGAACGAAGTGAAGCCGGCTCCCAAGAAGGACAAGGAAGAGCCGAAGCCGTAGTCCTCAGTGCGGCTTCAGCGCGTCTTCGATCCACCCGCGCAGTTGAGACTCGCTCGCCTGGCCCTGGAGCGAGCCCACCACCCGCCCCTCGCGATCGATCACGAAGACTGAGGGCAGCGCCTTCACGTGGTACGCGAAGCCGATCTCCGGGCGCCCGAGCGCGGCGTAGGTCCGCAGGTCGGGGAAGTCCTTCACGAAGTCGGCGACCGCCTCCCGCTGGCCCTGGAGCTCGTCGTTGCTGATCGCCACCAGGGTGACGCCCTGCGCCTCGAACGACTTCACGGTGCGCAGCAGGTACGGCATCTCTTCGCGGCACGGTGGGCACCAGGTCGCCCAGAAGTTCACCACCACCACCTTGCCCTTGAGCGACGCCAGCTCGACCGGCGGGCCCAGGAGCTTGTCGACGATGAAGAGCGGCGCCTCGGTGCCCTCCTCGAAGATGCCGGTGTGCACTTCCTGCCAGCCCATCACCACGGCGCCGACCAGCAGCACCGCCACGAAGGCCCACGTCACGCGATCGGTCTTCTGCGGCTCGCTCACGGCACCCTCTCCAGCACGGGGATCACCCAACGCAAGGCACGCCGGGTCAACGCGCGGAGCAGCGGCTTTCGCTGGACGACCTGCGCCAGGCCGGGCCCCTCGCGGTAATACCAGGCGATGAAGGCGCGCCCCGCGCCGCTGCGTGTCAGCACGCGATCACGGAAGGCGCGCAGCCCGTCGAGCTCCGGCGCCCCTTCCCCGAAGGCCACGGTGGCGACGAAGCACCCCCCGGGCGACGAGACCCACAGCACGCGGCTCGAGTTCAGGTTGAGCACGCCGCGCAGCACCGACTCGGGCAGGTAGAGGAAGGCCAGCAGGTCACGCCGCGACGCGCCGAGCTCGCCCTGCGTCGCGTCGTCGAACTCCACGACGGTCTGCAGCCCCGAGAGCTCCTCGACGCGGAACCGGTAGCGGCGCCGGTTGCGACCCAGCGGCTGCAGCTCGAGCACGCGCAGCTCCGCGACGTAGGCCACGAAGCCATTCGCGCAGTGCAGGCACTGGAGGTGGTGGGTCGCCACCCGCGGCGACAGCGAGAACTGGCTCACCTTGCGGCACGAGGGGCACGCGAGCTTCGCCTCGACCTGCGCTTCGGGCCGGGGATCAAAGCGGGAGCGCCGCGTCTCGGGCTCGAAGACCGAGGGCCGGCGCTCGTCGGTGCGACTCCACAGCCGCAGCGGGGCCGTCGCCACGCGCTCCTTACCCAGGGCGTCGTGCCACGCGACCTCGGCCGGCTCGACCCGCCCCTCGGAGATCAAGGCGATTGCGACGAAGTGCGCTTCGATCGCCGCGGTGAAGTCGCTCACGTCGCTGCCCAGGCGCCAGCCGCGCGCGAGCAGGGTCTCGGCCTCCTCGAGCAACGCCGTGGCCTGCGTCCGCGCCGGATCATCG
>JBBRUE010000161.1:0-10392 GCA_038248085.1 Myxococcales bacterium
CGTGAAAGCCGGCGGACAGAAGCGGTACTGCGACGACGCGCCCCGCTGCACCTTGAGCCGGCTCGACGAGGCGAAGCACGAGATCCTCCAGGAACGTGATGACCTGCGGAACCTCGCGCTCAGCCGCTTCGTGAAGTTCTTCGACGCGCAGGTGACGCCGTGAGCGCGCTGGCGCTGGTGCTGGTGCTCGCGGCGGCGGCGGAGCCCGAGCAGGTGACCGCGGCAGTGCCCTCGCCCGAGTTCCGGTTGCACGTCGGTGGGCAGGTCGGCTTCCCCTTCCTGCTCGGGGTGAACACCACCGGCACGTTCTTCAAGCAGGGCCGGCCGCGCTTCGACGTCGACGCGAGCTGGGAGCCCTCGGTGCAGTTGCAGTCGTACAGCGTCGGCGGCGCGTACCACGTGCTCGACCGCGCGTTCTTCGTCGGCGCCCGGGTGCGGCTGCTGCAGTACCAGGCGCCGTGGGCGCGGGGCCCGGTGGATCTCTTCCTCGGCCTCGGGCTCGAGCTCGGCGCGCGCCTTCGCGTGGGGCCGGGCGAGAAGGGCGTCATCTCGATCGCGCTGCACGGGACGTTCGTGCCGGGCCAGGCGACCAACCTCGCGACCCTGGTTGGGCTGACGGCGGGGTTCTCGTGGAGCGTGTTCGAGCGCTGACGTCGCGATTGATTCCCCTCACCCAACCCGCTGTCCCGCGAGGGAGAGTCGCAGGCCAGGAAGGGTCAGCCGACCGGCAAAACCCCTTCGTGGAACCTGCGGGTGGTGCCATCGAAGCGGAAGGCGCGGGGCGCCGAGGCGACGCCCGCGGGGACGGAGAGGATGACGGTCCACCACTGCGACCACGCCGTCGCCGCGTCGGACGCCGAGGGCACCGCCGGGGCGTCGGGGTGCGAATGGTAGAAGCCGGCGAGCGTGAGCCCGCGTACTTCGGCTTCGGCCTCGACGCGGAGATAGTCGCTGGCGGAGACGAGGAAGGCGTGGCGGCGGTCGTCCGCGGCGTTCTCGAGGGGAACCGCGTTCACCACGCCCGAAGCGTCGGCGAGGAGCGCACCGCAACATTCTTCCGGCCACGTGCGGGAGGCATGCGCGCGCATCACCTCGAGCACGGTCTCCCGCGCCCCCGACGCAGACGCCGATCGGCGTGAGGCGATGGGCTCGCGCAGGTCGGCAGCCATCACGGAAACCCGCCGGGGCGCGCGCGGATGTTCCAGCCCACCAGCACCCAGCGGCCGCGGTGCACGTTGATCACGCTGACCGATGCGGTCTCGTTGAACAACGCGGCGGCGGTGGTGATCGGCACCCCGAGGAGCCGCGCGGTGAGCACCCGGCTGAGGTGGCCGTGGGTGAAGGCCACCACGGCCCGACCCGGCGCGGTGCGCACCAGCGTCTGCGAGAACGCGTCGCAGCGGGCCGCCACCTGCTCAGGCCGCTCGCCCCCGGGACAGCCCATGGTGAAGAGGTCCCAGTTCGGCTTTCGCGCGAAGATCTCCTGCGTGGTGAGGCCGTCGTACTCGCCGTAGTCGTACTCCATCAACGAATCGACCACCGTCGCCTCGACGCCAGGCATCGCGAGCCGGGCGGTCTGCGCGGCGCGCATCAGCGGGCTGGTGAACACCAGCGGCGTCGCGCCCCCGAGCAGCTCGTCGATGACCGGACGGACCGCGGTGGCCTGGGCGACCCCGGGCTCGGTGAGCGGCAGGTCGGTGCGGCCGGTGTATCGGCCCGAGACCGACCACTCCGTCGCGCCGTGGCGAACGAGCAGGACCAGCGAGGGCAAGGCGAGTGCGGGAGGCGTCACGAGCGGCGAGCTTCTCAGCGCTTCCGCCCCAGCGCGACCTTCTTCACCGGGCGGGGCGGCGCGAGTCGATCGCGGCCCGGGTCGCAGCAACGCCGAGCGTGCCCACCTGCATCGCCAGTCGGCGCGCCTGGGAGACGGTCGGCGTTGGCGTGAGATCGTAGGGCGAGGGGGGGCCACATCCGCTCCGGAGGCTCGTAGGTGCGCGCACTTCACCCCGGTACCGTTGGTAGAACTACGGCGCCGTCATTCCTGAGGCAAGCGCGGGGCGCTCTCGTGCCTCATCGTCCTTCATCTCCCCCAGCGACTCGCGAATGACGCGATTTGTGACCTCGGCCAGATACTCGGTGAGCGTCTGGTTGGCCTCGAGGAACTCCTTCCAGATGAGTTCCACGAGCGACCTTCTGCCATGCACCATGATCGTCGTGCGGCGCTGCCCACGCATGCGAAATGGCTCAAGCCCCGCCTTGCGAAGCATGGCCATGAAGAGCTTCCGCGCCCAGACATCGTGCACGGTGAAGCCCAGATCCTGGCAGCTCTCGTCCGGCGTCTTCTGCTTGAAGTTCTCGAGCACGTGCTGGGCCGCCGCGCGCTCGCCTTCGGTCATCGCGCCCAGCACCATCGCCTCGATCGCCGCCAACTTCCGCTTCAGCTCCGCTTCCGTCATCGCCGCTTCCTCGTCGCGCTGGTGAGCGCGCGCTGCGTCTTCTCGACCGCCTCGATCAGCGTGGCCTCGTCGGGCAGCGCGGTTCGATACTCCGCGGCCATCACCTTGCTCGGCAAGCCCTCGAGCGCGTACTTCGCGACCGCGTGGTCCTTCTCAGCGCAGAGGATGAGCCCGACCGGCGGATTCTCGCCCTTCATCATCCAGTGCTCGCGGGCGTAGTTCAGGAACAGGTGCATCTGCCCGGCATCGGCGTGGGTGAACTTCCCGATCTCGAGATCGATGATCACCAGGCAGCGCAACTCGCGGTGGAAGAACACCAAGTCGACGCGGTACCACTCGTCGCCGACACGGAGGCGGCGCTGCCGGCCCACGAAGGTGAAGGCGCCTCCGAGTTCCAGGAGGAAGGTCTCGAGTTGGTTGATGAGCGCGTCCTCGAGTTCGCTCTCGGAGTACTCGTCTTTCAGGTTCAGGAACTCGAGGACGAAGGGGTCCTTGATCGCCTCGTCGGGCGACACCGCGTCTGCCGGGGCGGCAACCTGCCCCTTGGTGAGCATGGCCGCCTTGTTTCTTGAGAGCAGCGTGCGCTCGTAGAACTGGCTTTGAACCTGACGATCGAGCTGACGGTGCGTCCACCCACCGCGGAGGGCCTCGGCCTCGTAGAAGCGGCGGGCGTTGGGGTTCTTCACCGCGAGCAGGCGGACGTAGTGCGACCACGGAAGGGGGAACGCTCCCAATTGTGCAGGCAGCGTCTGCACAATCTCGCGGCGGTCGAGGAAGAAGGCCCGCATCTGAAAGAGGTTTCGCCGCCCGAACCCTCGCCCGAAGCGAGTGGTGAGATCGCGCGAGAGGCGCTCAATCAACTGATCGCCGTAGTCCGCCCGTCCCCTGCCCGTCTGCTCTCCCTCAAAGATTCGCCTTCCGATGAGCCAGTAGGTGGACGTCATCAGGGCAACGTCCGCATCGGGCATGTCCGCGCGACCCTCGCCGCGGTAGGCAGTGACGGCACCCGCCTCATCGCCGAACGGCTCACCTCGAAGCTGCCCGCCCGCAACGAAGAAGAACGTGAGCGAATTCTCAGGCTCGCGACCGACCTCGGAGCAAAGACACCTGCGCTGACCCAGCACCTTCTGCGCGACGCGATCTCCGCTGGCGACGGGCGACTCGCGCTCGAGCTGGTCGACGGTGGCGCGAAGCTCACCAAGAGCGATCGCACGAAACTGGCGCCCTCCATTCGGGGTGACGAGGTGCTCGTGAGCGCCGACGATACGAGGAACCTGGCGCGCGCGGCCATCTCGGTGCTCGCGGATCAGCCGGCAGAACTCGAGCGCTTCGCCAAATCACTCTCGACCCCCGCGGTGCTCTTTGTCGAAGTGCTCGCGAACAGGGACCACAAACTCGCGACCGCGCTCAAGCCATTGGTCGGTCTGCTCTCGCCGAAGGAGGCCGACGGCCTCGATCGCAGGCTCGCGATGCAGCACGTGAATCTCTCCGGGCTGCGTGGCGATCTCCGCGCGCGCGCGTCTCAGCGATAGCAATCAATCCTCCCGCCGTATTTATTGAGCTCACGCATCGTCACGTTCTTCGTCATCACCTCGAAGTGACAAAAGAGACCTTGCCGAGACCAGGCTCAATTTCCTCAACATGGCTAGAGCCGGTTCTTCTCGTCTTTGGCAGAAGCACACCGCGCCGCCGCGGAGTTCCGTGTCGCAGCCCAGGCGAGGAACACCCTGCACAAGCGCCTGGCGGCCTGGGCTGGGCCGGATTTAGCGGGTTGCCTGCACGCGCCCTCCGCGGGCATGCTCGTTCGGGCATGGGCAATCCTTCTTCAACGCTCGAAGCCGACCTGGGGATCATCGCGACCTCGACCACGTACAGCCTCGAAGCCGCGGTTCAGCGGGCGATCGAAGCCGTCGATTGGCCCGAAGACGTGCCGCTACCCGAAGATCTCACGCCCGACCAACGCCGCCTGGCCGAGGTCCTGGCGACACGGTGCGGCATCCCTGCACTCGCGTCGGTGGCCATCCCCTACGAGGTGCAGTTCCGACGACGGTGGCTCGGCGTCGAGCCAGCAGGCGAGCTAGAGAAGCGCTACCCCTTTCAACGGAAAGGCAAGGACCTCTCGTGGCCACTGTGGCGTATCTGGCAGACGGTCGGAGACAACCCGAAGCGCAAGAAGGGCATCTCCGCGGTCGTCACCGATCAAGGGGCGCTCCTCGATGCCTACGTGGATGCGTGTCTCTGGGGCCCCTATCCCAAGCTCGACGTCGCAAACGTGTTCGATCTCGTCGCCAACACCGACACGAGCGCGGGTGCGTGGGCGGCGCGGCGGCTGTCGGAGATGGTCTCGTGGCCCGTCGGCCCCACGAAGGCATCGGGCAGTGCGCAGTACACAAAAACACCCGAAGAGCGCTACGGCTTCAGCCTCTTCGAGTACCCTGCGCTCACTGGCAAAGAGCACGTCTTCGTGGCGCTCTTCGTGGCGCTCGCCCGCAGCAGCACGCCGGTCGACCCAGCGTGGGAGCGCTTTTTTCCCATTACCTATCACCCGCTGATCATCGAAGCGGCCCGCGCGCTGGGCGATGATCGCCGGGAGCGCGTCCTGGCCGAGAGGCTCGATCAAGTGCTCACGGTGGATGCCGTGCTCACCGTCTTTCAGCTCTGGAAGAAGTACCCCTACCCTGCGCTGCACGCGTGGACCTCGGACCTGCTCGCGCGGACCTCCCAGCAGTCGGGGATCGAGCCTCCCGAGCTGGCCCGCTTGCGGGGAGACTGGTCGAAGCTCGAGGCCAGCGCACCGGCCTCGGCACGAACGGAGAAGCCCGCGAAGGTCACCCGGAAGAAGCCCGCGGCCACAGGGGGTAAGCCGCGCGCGTCCACGAAGCCCAAAGCAAAGAAGAGCCCGAAGTAGGCGCCAGCGGGCACGCGGAGCTGATCAAGTCCCTGACACTCTTATGGACAGGGGCGGTGATGGTCGACTCAGCCGCAGGTCCCGGCAGCACAGACGCCGCTGGTGCAGTCAGCGTTGCCCCCGCAGGCCGCACCTGCGGGCAGGCCTGCGCCACCGTCGCGGCGCTCCGCCAGCCCATCGTCGCGACAGCCGGTGACGATGCTCACCCTCGCCGTCGCGTCCGTCGCGACCAGCGTGCAGAGCCCGCCAGCGAACGAGACGTGCCCGGTCGCCAGCGAATAGTCCCAGCCGCCAGCGTGCGTCACGTCGCGGTTCTGCAGTACGCCGTTGACGTAGACGAACAGCCTCGACGCATCCGCCGGGGCCGAGGCCAGGTGGTACTCGCAACCGAGCGCCGCTCGGGCGATCTGCTGGAGCGCCGTCAGCAACCCGGCGGCGTCGTTGGCCTGGAAGTACCGTGGCGTGCCCGCCAGCGCGGTGCCGCCGGTTCGGGTGGGAACTGCACCGACGGCCACTGCCAGTGAGGCCCGGAGTAGGCGCATGTCGCATGGAGCGACGGGGGGGGTTATTGGCAGGCCTTCAAATAGCCTTCGAACCGTTACTGTAACGATTTGCCCACACGTCGCCCGAGTAACTACAGTGCCTTGAAAGCGTTACTGTAACGGTTTCAGGAAGGAATTTTGGGTGAACAATCTCAGGGCAGAGGACCTCGCGGCGGTGGGGCAGCACGTGACCGATTCCCCAGGGGGAGGGATCAGCATCAGCGCCCTGGCAAAGCGGCTGGGAGTCAGTGTTCCCACCGCGCGTCGGCGGCTGCACGCGTATGCGGCCTCGCGCGGCTTGACCCTGAACTCACAGCCCGCCCGCGAGGGGACCCGTGGACCCGCGAGTGCGAGGTGGTACCTCTCGTCTCCCGCATCCCCGGCGAGCTCTCAGCCCTCTCCTCGCGACGCCCCGAAGGTCCCGCCCTTTCAGCGCGTCGACGCAGCCCTGGACGCTCCGCTGGGGTTGGCTCCCGCGGTCCTGAACGCCCTCGAGGACGATGAGCTGCGGGCCCTGCGGCTGCTGGCGCAGTGCGGCTCGGCGCGCACCGGTGAGCTGGCCGCGCGGGAGGGCCGCAGCCCCGATCGCATGGAGGGCATGATGCGCATGCTTCGCCGGAAGCTGAGCCGGCTGGGGTCCCCGCGGATCGACAACCAGACCCTGCCCGACGGGGAGGCGCTGTTCCTCTTCGTCAGAAACGGGCCCTCGTGAAGCAGAACGCGGGTTCAACGCGCACACGTAGATCGCGGTCGGCAGCGGCAGCGCAGGTGCAGGTTCGCCCGGAGGATCTTCCCGTTGATGCGGGAGGTGGCGTGCATCAGGTGGTGGTGGTTGTTCCAGTACACCCCGATGAACACGAAGCTCAGCAGGTAGCTCAGGAACGTCGGGAGCATCGGCGCGAGCGCGGCGAAGTCGTGGCCGTGCGGCGTCTTCAGCTCGAGCACCATGCGAGCCGGGCCTTGTGCATCGGCGCGAAATAGCACGCGCCCCTCCACCGGCAATCACCGGGAGAGGGGCGCGGGAGCCTGGGCGTTACGGCTGGGTGCAGGCGCCGCCGACGCCCTGGGCGCAGCGCGCGAGGATCCGCGTGCAGGGCTCGGAGGTGTCGTTTGCGCAGCGGACCGTCGCGTCGTCGCAGGCCGCGGTGAAGGCCGCGTCGAAGGCCGCGCGCACGCACGCATGCTCGGTGTCTTCGCACGTGGCGTCCGCAGGGTTCGCGGCGAGGCACGCGGTCAGCGCATCACGGCACGACTGCACCGCCGCGGGGTCCGGGTGCGGACCACGACCCTCGTGCCCGCCCCGGCCACCGTGGCGAGGAGGAGGCAGACCGCCGTCAGGCAGGAGCGGAGGCGGACCACCGCGGTCGGCGCCGGGGGGCGGCATGCCGCCGGTGCCCATTCCCGGAGGAGGACCACCGCGATCGCCGCCGCCCATGCCCGGGCCGCGGCACGAACCGCCGTCACCCTCCATGTGCCCCGCGCGATCCGGCGGAGGCGGCAGGCAGTCGTGCAGCGCCGTACGACAGACCGCGACGTCGGCGGCTTCGGCCGCGATACACGCCTCGTAGGTCGTGCGACACGCGGCGGCCGCGGCGTCGAACGTGCCGAAGTCGCACTGCGCCGTCACCAGCGCATCAGCCGTGGTGGCCGTGCTCGTCGTCGAGTCCACCCCGCACGCTGCGGCCACCAGACACAACGACAACCACGCATTCTTCTGAGTCATGTGTGTTGCTCCTTGAAGAGGTCCGTCCCCTCTCAAAGAAGCTGGTGTTCGCTACGCGACGAAAGCGATCACGGGCACACCACGCCGCGCGGAAGAATCAGCATCGGCTGCTCACTGCGAATCGCCGCGCAATGGTCGAGGCACTGCATCGGCCCGCCGCAGGGCGTAAAGCTCGGTCCGGGCCCCACGCACGCCACCTCGGGCAGCACGAAGCACGCGCCCGCCACCGTCCCGCTGCACTCGGTGGGGCTGTAGACGCGCTTCGCGCAGTACGCGCCGGGGCACTGGTCGCAGGCCACCGGGTTCGAACACTCGCCGGGCTCGAGGTTGGCCTCGACTCCAGCGCGGCGACGCAGGCACTCGTTCCAGTACGTGACGCCATCGCAGCCACACTGGGGCGGCCCCTCGCCCGGGCACGCCGCGGGGCGCTGCATGCAGCGGCCGAGCGTGGCGCCGCACGTCGGCTTCTCGCAAAACTGGCCGGCCCTGCACTCGCTGGCGCCGGCGCAGGGGGGACCTCGGCGCGGGTCGAACCCACCTCCGTCGTGCACGTCGGCCACGAAGATGTCGACCGGTTCGCAGGCGGCCAGGAGCAGCAGCACCAGGAGCTTCTTCACGGCGACCTCCCGGAGATGAGGTCGAACGAGAAGCCGAGCTGCAGCGACGGCCGGACCCTCCACGGCTCCAGCAGCACGGTCGCCGGCTCCGCCCCCACCCGGGAGAGATACCGCCGCCGCGCAGGATCGAAGTCGACGAGCGCACGCAGGAAGATGGCGCTCGACACCGTGGGGTGCCAGCGCACGCCGAGCGCCGCGGTGAAGAAGGGCGCAGGGGCGAGGTGGTGCGGCTTCACGGGGATCTCGGTCGAGCTCGCCGAGGACAGGAGCAGGTCCAACCCGCCGCCCAGGTTCCCTTCGAGCTCGAACGCCCCGAGCTCGCGCTTGAGGCCGGGCAACAACCGGAAGCCCAGCGTCTGAACCTGGAGGTTCACCGACGCCACGTCACGCACCACCGGGCCCTGGTAGCTGATCAGCAACGACGCCGCGGGACGCCACGGCCCGAGGGCGAGATCCGCGTTCAGCTCCGCACCGCCGCCGAGGACGAAGGGCGCGGTCGAATCGTACGAGCGGCCCTGCACGTAGGCGCCGAGCCGGAGCTCGAAAGGCGACGACACGTCGGCGGCGACGCTCGGCGGCGAAGGCAGCGGGTGCCGCTTCGCCTCTTCGATCGACAGCTCCTGTACGCCGGCCTGGGCGATGAGCGCCGCTGACTCCGAGACGAGCAGCGCAGGGCCCCCGCGCGGCAGCGCCTTCTTGCGCGTCAGCTCACCGGTGCCGCGAAAGACCTCCACGAGGCACAGCTCGTCGGACCACACGACGCGCACCCGCGCGAACGGCGGCTCCGCGGCCGGCGTGGGGAGCGCGCTCACCACCTGCAGCTCGAGCTGCATCGGCCGCAGCCAGTCTTCGAGCGAGACCCGCAGCGCGTCGACGTCGCTGGCTGAACCGACGGCCTCGAGCTGCACGCGCTTCGAGACCTCCGCCGCGACCGCGGGGAGGCCGAACACCATCACCAACGCGAGAGCGAGTCGGGGGCGCACGTCAGGGTGAGAGCGACTCCAACCGGGTGCGCGCGCGCGGGGCGTAGACCCCGCTGGGGTAGTCACGGAGCACAGCTTCCCACGCAGAGCGCTCGGCGTCCGTGCGGCCCAGCGCCATCAGCGCCATCGCGCGGGCGCCCTGCACGTCTTCGCGCAGCGCCGGGTCGCGGGAGGCGAGGTAGGCGTCGAAGGCCTCGAGCGCCGAGGCCGCTTCGCCGCGATCGAGCAGCAAGCGCCCGAGCTCCGCGTGTGCGAGCGCGGCTTCGGGCGCGTTCGGGTAGCGGGCCACCACCACGCGGAAGTCACGAATCGCCGCGCTGAGGTCGCCGCCCACGCGGGCGCGCTGGGCCTGCGAGAAGAGCGAGAGCGCGTCGGGCTCGGCGGCCACCACCAGCGGCGGCGGCGGAAGGTCGGGCGTCGACTCGACGGCGAGCTCACGTCTCGGCGCAGGCGGGGAGACCGGCGCCACGCGGTTCGGCCGCGGCGCCACGGCGACGACGACGGGCTCGAGCTTCGGCGCGGGCACGTCGAGCTCGACCTCCGGCTCCAGCGCGGCCTCGGACACCTCGGGCGCGCGCTCCGGCAGCTTCGGCGCGGCGCGGTGCTTCGGGGCGGGCGCCGGCTCGGGAACCACGGCCGGCGCGGTGCTCAACTGGGTGATGAGGCGCGGCAGCACGCCGGTGAACTGCGCCACGGCGCCGAACGAGGCCGCGCCGATGAGCGCGATGGCGGCGACGAGCAGTGGAGAGAAGCGACGGCGGCGCTGGGGGCCCTGCGTCGACTGCGACTCCGGCTGCGCCTGCGCGGCGCCCGAGAGCGCACGGGCGACGAGATCATCGAGGTCGGCCGCGCTGTCGTTGACCGCGGCGAAGTCGGCGCGCACCTGGCGCTCGAAGCGGCACGCCGCACACGAGGCGAGGTGGGTGTCGAGGCGGGCCAGCTCGTCGGCCGAGGCCGCGCCACGGGCCGCCTTGTCGAAGAGCTCTTCCGGGTGGAGATCGAGGGATTCCATCACTCCACCTCCAGGGCCGCGAGGAGCCGCGGGTCTGCTTCGATGCGCTTCTTGAGCGCGGTCTTCGCCAACCGCACGCGGCTGCGCACGGTGTTGAGCGGCACGCCGGTGGCCTCGGCCACCTCTTCGAGCGAGAAGCCGAGCACGATGC
>JBBRUE010000162.1:0-10390 GCA_038248085.1 Myxococcales bacterium
CGCGACCACCGCGATGGCGAGGATCAACGCCGAGACCCACGATGCCCCCATCGCCACCATCAGTGCGGTGCCGTGGCTCTTACCCGCCATCGCCGCGCTGACGGCGATCACCACCATCCACGCGAAACCGGCGCCGACCCACAACCCCGCGATCGCCAACAGAGACTTGAGCGTGCCGTTCATGGACCCCGACTCTATGTGCTACGGGCCGCCGCATGTCGCGTTGGGATGAAGTCACCTCGCACCTCGAACACCGCGTCACCTTCTCGGAGACCGACGGCCTGGGCTTCGTGCACCACCGCTGCGCCGCGGTGTGGTTCGAGCAGGCCCGCGAGACGTTCTTCCGCCGCTACGGGGTGCCCGCGGTCGAGCTCTACAAGCGGGGCTGGTACCTCGCGCTGCGCCAGCTCAACGTGCGCTACGAGAACTTCATCGCCTACGACGACCACCTCTCGGTGCGCTGCGCGTTGACGAAGCTCGGCCGCGTCGCCGTCGACTTCCACTACCGCATCGACAACCTCTCGACCGGCAAGCTCGCGGTGCGCGGGCACACCAACATGGTCGCCTGCGAGGCCGCGTCACCCGGGGCGCTGCCCACGCTGGGCCGCATCCGCTTCGACCGCGCGCCGTTCCAGAAGTTGATCGTCGGCGTCGACGACTTCTTCGGCGCCCCCCAGGGCGCCTGGCAGCCGCCGCGCTGGGACCCGGAAGCCGCCGCCCTCTCAGAAAAGTGAGACGCGCGCGGTCCGAGGCCGCTCATTCCGCGCGGCTGCGTCGCGGCACGGTTGCTGCTCACCCCGGCGGAGCCATGCGTGGAGCTCCCGGAATCCTGATGTTGTTCGTCTTCTGTGCCTGCGGCGTGGGTGGCCTGCCGACCACCACCACCGATCCCATCGAGCGCGCCGACGCCGGCCCGGTGCGCATGTCGGCCTGCGCTGACGACACCGGGTGCCCCACCGGAATGCTCTGCGAAGCCTGCGCAGACGGCGTGACCAGCTGCGTGCCCGGCTGCCGCACCGATGCGCAATGCGGGCCGAACCTGATCTGTACCCACAACGTGCAGTGCCTCTCGTGCCCGTGCCCCTCGGGCTGGTGCGACCTCGACCCGTGCCGCGATCTCGACGGAGACGGCTACGCGGCGGCGCTGACTGGCGCGTGCCCGGGCAAGCAGGTCGGTGACTGCGACGACTCGGTGGCCAGCACCCACCCCAACGGCCTCGAGCGCTGCGCCAACGGCCGCGATGACGACTGCGACGGGCGCACCGACGCGCGCGACACCGAGTGCCGCGACTCGTGCCCCGGGACGTTCTTCTGCAGCACCTCGCTCAACTGCAACTCGCAGCAGTACTGCGAGCGCGGCTGCTGCGAGGTCTGCCCGGTGCCGGCCAACCCCACCTGCGACGCGACGCAGTGCCTGCTCCCCGGTGGCCTCGACGCGAAGGGCTGCTTCGCCGCCCCGGTGTGCGGCGCGTGCATGAGCTGCTCGAACGTCTACGAGCCGGTGTGCGGCAAGAACTTCGGCACGTACACCAACGCGTGCCTCGCCCAGGCAGCGGGAACGCAGGTGCTCCACGACGGCGAGTGCGATCGCGGCGAGGGCGCCACGTGCGCCGGCCTCGGCGACTGCTACTACAATCAGGTCTGCCGCTCGGTGAACGCGGAGCTGCGCTGCAGCCGACGGGGGACCTGCACCGTCGACGCCGACTGCGACGCGGTGACCTCGGTGGTGAGCTGCGGGGACGCGGGCGTGGCCGACTGGGTGTGCCGCAACGAGCGCTGCGCCGCGAGCTGCCCGTGATTTGATTCGCGTCTAGGCGCAGGGCGCGACGAAGGTCGAGTCGCCCTGTCGTCCGTGCCGAGGTGTCGGTGCGGCTGCAGACGAAGTTCGACGACCACACTGCCGGCCTGACTACAGCGGCCGCTCGTACACCCGGAAGGTCTTCACGTGCTTGCCGCCGGTCGCCTGCAACATGCGATTGACCAGCGTGTCGTCTTCCATCGCCCAGCCCAGCTCGCCCGCCTGGTAGCCGAGCGCCAGGGCCTGGGTGAAGGTCTCCGCGGCCAGCAGCGCGTCGATGCCGCGGCGGCGCCACCCGTCCTTGATGCCGAACAGCAGGCCGCGCAGGCGCACGATGCTCCGCGCCTTCCACAACATCTTCGCCAGCCCGAAGGGGAAGAGGTACCCGCCCGCTTCCTTCTGGGCGAGGTGGGTGTCGGGCACGGTGATGGCGAAGCCGACCGCCTCGCCGCCAGCCTCCGCGATCAGTGACAGCTCGGGCCGCAGCAACACCAGGGGCCGCAGCCGGTTCACGATGTTCATGAACTCCGCGTGGCTCATCGGCGCGAAGCCGAAGCCCGGCTTGAGCATGGTGTGGAAGATGGCCTGCATCTTCGAGAGGTCGCTCTCGGGGTGGTTGAAGTCGAGCCGGCGCACGGTGACCGCGCCCTGCTGCCGCACCCGCTCAGCGAGCCGCCGCACCTTCTCCGGCATGCCCTGGATCGCCTCGACCTCGTAGCTCAGCAGGTCCTTCATCTTCACGAAGCCGTTGGCCTCGAAGAGCACCCCGTAGAAGGTCGGGTTGTACGGCATCATCATCGCCGGGAAGCGCTCGTGTCCGTACACCTGGATGCCGGCGTCGTGGTGGAAGCCGAGGTTCACCGGGCCCACACACCGCTTCGCCCCTTCCCGCTTGAGCCAGCCCAGGGCCGCCTCGAACAGCGCTGCTGCCAGCCCGGGGTCGTTCTGCGACTCGAAGAGCCCGACGAAGCCGTCCTGGGTGCCGTGGAACCGGTTGTAGCGATCGTCCACCACCGCGGCGATGCGGCCGACCACCTTGCCCTGCCGGCGCGCCAGGAAGTACGCGGCCCGGGCCTGCTCGAAGAAGGGGTTCTGCTTCGGGTCGAGGAACTCCCGGCGCTCGGCCACGATGGGCGGCACGAAGTTCTCGTCGCCCGCATAGTGATCGAGTTGGAAGCGGATGAACTCGTCCTTCGCCCGCGCGCCCGCGACCTCCTCCACCAGGACGTCAGGCGCCCGCACCGCAAAGCGCGGCATCGGCATCGGCTGGGGGGTGCGCGTTCGCGGGTGCGCCATCGTCCCATTCTTGTACGGGAGCGGCCTTTTCGCAGTCAAACTGAGCAATATATTGCCCAACGAACGTCAGTGGAGTTACAGGCCTTTGGATCCGTGTCGATTGGACCCAATGTGGCCCCGACGAGCCCTGAGGACCCCTTTTTCGTGATTTTCGAGCAATTTACTGCTCACTATCGAATGATTCAGATGGGTCGAGCGCGGCCTCTTTTTCCACGTAAGGACATGAAACTACCGCGTCATTCGGTGAATTTGAGGTGTGTATTCCAGGTGCCAGGTACCCGGCCCCCGAGGGTGGATCGCTTGACCGCCCTCGGACCACGAACGTATTCAGCCCTGACCCCGCTGGAGGCCCCCGCATGGCGCAGATCTTCGAATACCCCAACCTCGTCGCAGCCCTCGATGCCGGGCAGGGCATGACCACCAAGGGGTACACGTTCCTCGACCGGGACACCGACGGGAACTTCTACTCGTTCGAGAAGCTCCGCGAGGAGGCCATGCGCCGGGCCGCCCACTTCCGCTCGTACGGCCTCAAGAAGGGGGATCGGCTGGCGATGATCGTGCCCGAGGGCGAAGACTTCGTGCCCACGTTCCTCGCCGCGGTGTGGGCCGGCATCGTGCCGGTGCCCCTGTACCCGCCCCTCTCGATGGGCAAGCTCGACGCCTACGTCGACACCCTCGTCGCGATCATGACCAAGGCCAGGCCCACCTACGTGGTGACCTCGGCCAAGGTGCAGACGGTCATCTGGGGCGGCGTCTCGAAGGTGCCGTCGATCAAGGGCGTCATCACCACCGAAGAGCTCCGGGGTCCGGCCCCGGCAGGCGCGAGCGGCGAGAAGGCCGACGTCGGTGACGACGACCTGTGCTTCCTGCAGTTCACCTCGGGTTCGACCTCGACCCCCAAGGGCGTGGCGGTCACCCACGGGAACCTGCGGGCCAACGCCTGGGCCATCATGCGTGACGGCCTGCAGAGCGACACCGACACCGACGTGGGCGTGTCGTGGCTGCCGCTGTACCACGACATGGGGCTCATCGGCTTCGTCATCGCCCCCCTGTTCCACCGCGTCTCGGTGACCTTCATCCCCACCATGACGTTCGTGCGCAACGCCACCATCTGGCTGCGCACCATTCACCGCGTGAAGGGCACCATCACCTTCGCGCCGAACTTCGCCTACGCGCTGACCGTCAAGCGCGCCAAGCCCGATCAGATCGCCTCCCTCGACCTCTCGTCGATGCGCCACTTCGGCTGCGGCGCCGAGCCGATCAACCCGGCGACGATGCGCTCGTTCGTCGACACCTTCGCCCCGGCCGGCCTCAAGGCGAGCGCGCTGCTCCCCAGCTACGGCATGGCCGAGGCGACGCTGGCGATCAGCTTCATCGGGCTCGAAGAAGAGCTCACCACCGACATCATCGACGTCGACGGCTACCAGCAGGACCGCAAGGCCGAGCCGGTCGCCGCCGAGCACCTCGGCACCGGCCGCGCGCAGGAGTTCGTCTCGTGCGGCAAGGCCTTCCCCCGCCACGAGATCGGCGTGTTCGACGACGCCGGCAAGCGCCTGTCGGACCGCCACATCGGCGAGCTGTGGGTGCGCGGGCCGTCGATCGCCAAGGGCTACTACGAAGACACCGAGGCCACCGATCGCACCTTCGGCAACGGCTGGCTCAAGACCGGCGACTACGGCTACCTGGTGAAGGGCAACACCTTCATCACCGGCCGCAAGAAGGACATCATCATCATCAACGGGCGCAACTACGACCCGCAGCGCATGGAGTGGATCGTCGACGAGCTCCCCGAGGTCCGCAAGGGCTCGACCGTCGCCTTCTCCCGCCCCGGTCCGCAGAGCGAGGAGCTGGTCATCGTCCTCGAGTCGCGCACCACCAAGCCGGAAGAGCTCAAGGAGCTCGTGAAGCAGAAGATCAACGAGAGCCTGCAGCTGATGCCGGTCGACGTGGTGATCGCCCCCAACGGCTCGCTGCCCAAGACCTCCAGCGGCAAGCTCCAGCGCGCCAAGACGCGGCTGCAGTACCTCGACCACACCCTGGGCACCGACGGCAACCGCTCGCTGGGCAGCAACGGCGAGAAGCTGGTCGTCGCCAAGCACGTCGCCCAGTCGGTCGTCGGCCGCGCCCAGCACCGCGCCCGCCGGGTCGTCGAGCACACCCTCGAGATCCGCTCCGTCTCCGACGCGATGGAGAAGTTCAAGCTCGTCTCTGCCTACGCCCAGAAGCGCGTCACCCGCATTCTCGGCTGATCGATCACGTCAACCCCTCACCAACACCTGAAGGACTCCCCCACCATGGCTACCGTCAACATCCTCCAGCTCTTCGCCCAGGCCGCCCTCGAAGTGAACGGCAAGAAGCTCGACGGCCTCACCAAGGACACCGTCATCAGCAAGCTCGGCCTCGACTCCGTCGCGGTCATGGAGCTCGTCAGCTTCGTCGAAGAGAAGCTCAACATCCGCATGCCCGACGAAGACCTCTCGAAGGTGCAGACGCTCGGTGACCTGGGCGACGTCGTGAAGCGCCTGGTGCCGGCCGGCACCGACGTGACCATCTGAGTCGTTGCCGTCGCAGTTGCTGTCTTCCCGCGGGGGAGTTCCGAGGTCTTCTTTGAGTTCTCAGAAGAACGAGCACCGTGAAGCCATTGCCGTCGTCGGCATGGCCTGTCGTTTTCCCCACGCCAAAGACCTCCCGTCGCTGTGGAAGGTCATCTCCACCGGTGAGGTGACGTTCGAAGACATCGACGACTCGCGGTGGAAGCACTCCGCGTTCTTCGACCCCAACGACGTGCGCGCGGTCGACAAGACCTACGTGCGCAAGGGCGCCTTCATCGACGGCGTCGACGAGTTCGCCGCGCTCCACTACGGCCTCGCCCCCCGGCGGGTGCAGGTGATGGACCCGCAGCACCGCATCGTCATCGAGGCCACCCGCCAGGCCCTGCAGGACGCCGGCTACGAGTCGAAGGCCTTCGACAAGTCGCGCACCGGCGTGTTCATCGGCGCCTCGGTCAGCGAGTACAAGGACCTGATGACCGCGCGCCACCGCGCGCAGCAGATCATCAACGGCGAGTTCGGTGACCCGCTGTCGGGCGCCGAGTCGGAGGCGCTCAAGGGCTCGGTGGCCGACGTGGCCCCTGCCCGCGCCTTCACCATCGCCGGCTCGCTGCTCAACATGATCGCCTGCTCGGTCGCGCAGACGTTCGACTTGAACGGCCCCGCGCTGTCGATCGACGCCGCGTGCAGCTCGGCGCTGGTGGCGATCCACGAAGCGACGATCAACCTCCGCGCGCGGCAGTGCAACGTCGCCATCGCCGGCGGGGTGTACCTGAACTTGAACCCCGACAACCTCGTCGGCTTCTCGCGCATCGGCGCGGTCTCGCCCTCGGGCGCCTGCCGGCCGTTCGACGCGAAGGCCGACGGCTTCGTGATGGGCGAGGGCGTGGGCCTGGTGGTGCTCAAGCGCCTCGACGACGCGGTCCGCGACGGCGATCGCATCTACGCCGTGCTCAAGGGCACCGGCTGCAACAACGACGGCCGCGGCGAAGGGCCGATGACCCCGCGCCCCGAGGGCCAGCGCGAGGCGATGTGGCGCGCGCACGCCGACGTCGACTTCCCCGTGGAGTCGATCTCCTACGTCGAGACCCACGGCACCGCGACCACCGTGGGTGACGTGGTCGAGGTCGGCGCGCTCAAGCACTTCTTCAACGAGCGCGCGGGCAAGGCGCTCGAGGCGCCGTACTGCAACCTCGGCAGCATCAAGGGCAACATCGGCCACACCATGTCGGCCGCCGGGGCTGCGGGCTTCATCAAGACCTGCCTCATGCTCCACCACGGGGTGATCCCCCCGCAGCCGGGCGTCGAGGAGATCAACCCCAAGCTCGACCTGCTGCACTCGCCCTTCCACATCGCGCTGCAGGCCAAGCCGTGGAACGTGCCCCTGCGCCGCGCCGCGGTCTCGTCGTTCGGCTTCGGCGGCACCAACGCCCACGTGCTCCTCGAGCAGGCCCCGAAGGCCCCGGCCCACGCCATGGTGGCCGAGGGCAACCCGTCGCTCTTCTTCCTCTCGGCGCCCAACCACGCGCTGCTCCAGTCCCACGCCGAGGAGATCGCCGGCCAGGTCACGCTCCACCGCCTGGCGATCGCCGACGTCGCGCGCACCCTCGCCTCGCGCCAGGCCTTCGACTGCCGCGTCGCGTTTCTCGCCACCACCCGCGCCGAGCTGCTCGAGAAGTTGAAGCAGGTCACCGCGGGCGACCTCGTCCCCGCGACGCCGGTGCCCGCCGAGCAGCGCAAGCTCGGCTTCCTCTTCGCCGGCCAGGGCGCCCAGCGCGTCGGCCTGCTGCAGGACCTCGTCGCCCGCTTCCCCGGGCTGCGCGCGAAGCTCGAGCAGTACGACGCCGCGGTGAAGGCCGAGGCGGGCTTCTCGATCCTCGCGGCGCTCTACCCGCCCGCCGGCACCGACCCGGTCGCCGCCCAGGCGCACCTCACCCGCACCGAGATCTGCCAGCCGGCGATGGCCGCCCTGGGCCTCGCGATGGGCGAGCTGCTGCGGGAGTGCAACGTCATCCCCTCCGTCACCCTCGGTCACTCGCTGGGTGAGTTCGCCGCCGCCTCGCTCGCGGGCATGTTGCCGGCCGCCGACGCGGTGAAGCTGGTCGCCCTGCGCGGCCGGTTGATGAACGAGCTGGGCCTGGCCGACGCGGGCGCGATGCTCGCGGTGATGGCCGACCGCACGGTCGTGGAGCAGCTCATCGCGGCGATCCCCGACGTGGTGATCGCCAACCACAACCACCCCACGCAGGTCGTGCTCTCGGGCACGTCCCGCGGCATCGGCGCCGCGCTCGCCGCGATGACCGCTGCGGGCCTCAAGTCGACGCGGCTCGAAGTCAGCCACGCCTTCCACTCGCCGCTGATGGCGGGCATGGCCGTGAAGATGAAGGGCGTCATCGCCGCCCTCGCGATCCAGGAACCGAAGAGCACCGTCGTCTCGTGCATCACCGGCCGCGCCTACGCGTCGGCCGCCGAGGCGAAGGACATCTGGGTGCAGCACGCCACCGCGCCGGTGAACTTCGTCGAGGCGCTGCAGACCTGCGTCGACGAGGGCGTCACCCACTTCCTCCAGGTGGGCGCCGGCGGCGCGTTGCTGTCGTTCGCCCGCGGCGTCGCTCCCGACGCGCACATGTTCCCCCTCGCCCCCAACGAGGGCCAGGACGCCGGCGCGATGCTGCTCGGCGCGCTCGGCCAGCTGTGGATGAAGGGCGTGCCGGTCAACCCGCAGCCGCTGCTGGTCGGCGCCTCGCTCGTCACCCTGCCGCCCACGCCGCTCGAGGTGCAGAAGTACTGGGCGATGGAACACACGCCGCGCGCGCCCCGCCCGCCGCTCGTCAAGGCCAACGCCCCGCGCGCCGCCACCGCTTTCAACGTCACGCAACCGCTGTCGAAGGGACCCGTCGCCATGGACAACCTGATCGCCCTCTTTCAGCAGCAGATGGCCTTGCTCCAGAGCCAGGCCGACATCGTCAAGGCGCAGGCCCAGGCGATCCAGGCGATGGCCGGCGGTGACACCAGCGCCTTCACTGCAGTCAGCCAGCAGCTGCAGGTGTCCGCGATGGGCGGCGCCGGCGTCAGCGTGCAGTCGACGGTGATGCCCACCCAGGTCATCGCCAAGCCGCCCGACTTCTCGAACCTCGTCGGCAGGAAGGGCACCGACCAGGTGATGGGCGCGCAGACCGCGGGCCCCACCCCCGCGCCCGTCGCGAAGAAGGAAGAGCCGAAGCTCGACCTGCGCCCCGAGGTGAAGCGCCTGGTGCTCGAGGCCGTGGCCCGCATCAGCGCCTTCCCCCTGCAGACCCTCAAGCTCGAGCAGACCCTCGTCAACGAGCTGGGCTTCGACTCGCTGATGCTCGTCGAGCTCGACCAGACCATCGGCAAGGCGTTCCCTTCGCTCGGCGGCCTGCCCCGCGAGCTGTTCAGCAAGACCACCACCAGCACCACCGTCATCGACCACATCGTCGGCGCGCTGGAGAACGGCGTGGCGGCGAAGGCCGAGGCGCCTGCCGTGGTGACCCCGCTCGAGCGCTACGTGCCCACCGCGGTGCCCGCACCGCTGGCCGCGATCTCCGAGTCGGTGACCGCGTTCGACAAGCCGGTGCTGGTGACGAAGGACTCGCGCGGCGTCGCCGAGGCGCTCGTCGCCAAGCTGCAGGCGCACGGCATGGCCGCGATGATCGGCGACGTGTCGACCGCCGGTGACTTCGCCGGCGTGATCAACCTCGTCAGCGACGCGGCCGATTACCGCGCGGCCTCGCGCTACGCGTTGGGGCTCTCGAAGAAGCTCGGCGCCGAGAAGGCAGAGCTGTTCGTCACCGTCACCTCGCTCGGCGGCTCGTTCGGCCTGGGCGGCGTGAAGCGGGAATCGCTCGGCCAGGTCGGCGCGCTCGGCTTCACCAAGGCGCTCGCCCTCGAGTGGCCCGACGCGGTGGTGAAGGCCATCGACGTCGACGGCACGCTCGGCGCCGACGTCATCGCGCAGCACGTCGTCGAAGAGCTCGTGTCCGGCGACCGCAGCTCGGAGATCTGCTTCGGCCCGCACGGCCGTACCGCGGTGGCGATGCGCCCGTTGACCTCGCCCACCTCCGCCCCGGCGCTGAACGCGGCCTCGGTGGTGGTGATCACCGGCGGCGCGAAGGGCCTCGGCTTCAAGTTCGCCAGGGGCCTCGCGAAAGCCCACGGCTGCACCATCGCGCTCACCGGCCGCTCGGCGATGAACGAGGAGCTCTCGAAGGCCGTGGCCCAGGTGAAGGCCGCCGGGGCGAAGGCGGTCAGCTACCACCCGATGAACGTGCGCGACGCCGCGAGCGTGAAGACGGCGATCGACGCCATCCGCGCGCAGCACGGCAAGGTCGACGCCCTGGTGCACAACGCCGGCCTGCTCGCTGACGCGCTGGTGGGCAAGAAGGAGGTCTCGCAGCTCGACTCGGTGCTCGAGACCAAGGTCGGCGGCGCCCTGGCGCTGCTCGACGCGACGAAGACCGACGCGCTCTGCCTGCTGGTGCTCATCGGCTCGTGGGCCGGCCGCTTCGGCAACGCCGCGCAGACCGATTACTCCGCCGCCAACGAGATGATGGCGCGACTGGTCGGGGAGCAGCGCAGCGGCCTGCGCACCGTGGCCATCGACTTCCCGCCCTGGGAAGACTCGGACATGGCGAAGAAGAGCCCCGCCTTCAAGAAGGCCGAGCTCAAGGCCGTGGGCGTCACCTTCCTCGGTGTCGACGAGGGGGTCGCGGCCTTCCTCGCCGAG